>BBVC01000020.1 GCA_001192655.1 Caedimonas varicaedens | reverse complement strand
AAATTATCGACATTACTTCAATGCCATGAAGATGCATTTGATTATTTTGGCGGTATCCCCTCTCAAGCCCTTTATGACAATATGAAATCTTGAATAGGTCATGGAATAATCCTCTTAAAAATTATCCATAATATAACCATTTTAAAGTTTTTAGCTATAGATTTTGCCAAGCATCATGGATTTCAACTGAAAGTGTGTCGTCCTTATCGCGCCAAGACGAAAGGAAAAGTAGAGAGATTTAATCGTTACTTGCGTTACAGCTTTTATAACCCTCTTGCTTCTCGGCTTAAAAGTGCAGGTCTAACACTCGATGTTCAAACCGCTAATATGGAAGTTTTAAAGTGGTTAAAAGAAACAGCTAATCAGCGTGTTCACGGCACCACAAAAGAGGTTCCTCTTGAAAGGTTAGAAAGAGAACGTTCGACTTTGCAGCCTCTTGGGCTTCCTTATCGAGGAGATGTTTCATTAGCTCGTTGTGTTAAAGAGCCAGAGATTAAAGCTCCTGAATGGGCTCCTCACAACCCCCTTCAGCATCCTCTTTCTGTTTACGACAGAATTCTGGAGGCAGCATGAACTTACAATATCAACGTCTCCAAGAGATGTGCGATTCTCTTAAACTGATCTCTGTTGCTCAAGGATATTCTGATCTCGCTCAGGATGCCGTTAAAAATCAGGTAAGTTATACAGATTTTTTAGAAAAGCTTTTAGAAGCGGAGATCAAAGAACGGCAACGTCGAAGTCAACGTATTCTTACAAAGATAGCAGGATTTCCCGCGATCAAAACTTTAGATGATTTTGATTATTCTTTTGCGGGGAGTATTAAAAAAACAGCCATTGAAGAATTAAGGTCGCTGTCTTTTGTCGATCGGTGTGAGAATATTTTGCTTCTTGGTCCAAGTGGTGTGGGCAAAACACATATTGCTATTGCTTTAGGATATCTGGCAACACAAGCAGGAATCAAAACTCGCTTTATCACAGCCTCTGATCTGATGCTTCAACTAGACGTTGCAGCACGTCAACAAAAACTGGATCACTTTTTTAAAAGAACGATAAGCGGCTATCGTTTGCTCATTGTTGATGAATTGGGGTACCTTTCCTTCAAAAGAGAACAAGCCAATCTCCTTTTTCAAGTGATTGCCAAACGCTATGAAAAAAGCAGTTCGATCATCACCAGCAATCTTCCCTTCGGACAATGGCATCATGCTCTCGGAAATGATGCGGCCTTAACAGCCGCTTTATTGGATCGGTTGCTCCATCATAGCAGCATTATCCATATTCAGGGAGAAAGCTTCAGATTGAGAAATAAACAGAAAGCGGGAGTAATTAATTTTACTCAAACGAAAAAGGAGGAAGAAAAATATGACGAATTGAACCCTTATCTTTTATCTCAGGTGTATCAATTTCATCCGAGGATTTTAAAATCTGTATCAAATTTCAGCCGATGTTGACACTTGACAAAAGTAGCACGCTTTTCTGGATCGGCCTTGGGATGTTTGAGCGTTTTTTTTATAGGTCACATTCAAGCGTTTTAAAGCGTGCCATATCCCCATAGAGCTCACACCAAGACGTTCTGCTCTCTCGTACTGATAAGCATCAGGATAAAGCTGTATATAGCTAAAAACCTTTAAAATGGTTATATTATGGATAATTTTTAAGAGGATTATTCCATGACCTATTCATTAGATTTTAGACTTCGTGTTTTATCTGTAAAAAAGAAGAAAAATTTGAGTTTTGCTGAAACGGCGGATCTCTTTGGTGTTGGAGTGACCAGTCTTGTCAGATGGGTCAAGAAGCCTGAGCCTCAGACACATCGTCATAAACCAGCCACTAAGCTTAATATGGATGCCCTTAAAGAAGATATAGCTAAAAACCTTTAAAATGGTTATATTATGGATAATTTTAAGAGGATTATTCCATGACCTATTCATTAGATTTTAGACTTCGTGTTTTATCTGTAAAAAAGAAGAAAAATTTGAGTTTTGCTGAAACGGCGGATCTCTTTGGTGTTGGAGTGACCAGTCTTGTCAGATGGGTCAAGAAGCCTGAGCCTCAGACACATCGTCATAAACCAGCCACTAAGCTTAATATGGATGCCCTTAAAGAAGATATACAGCTTTATCCTGATGCTTATCAGTACGAGAGAGCAGAACGTCTTGGTGTGAGCTCTATGGGGATATGGCACGCTTTAAAACGCTTGAATGTGACCTATAAAAAAAACGCTCAAACATCCCAAGGCCGATCCAGAAAAGCGTGCTACTTTTTGTCAAGAGCTGAAAGCTTATGAAGAAGCAGGGCATCCTATCATTTCTCTTGATGAATCTGGATTTGCACACCATATGCCACGCACTCATGGTTATTCTCCAAAAGGAAGAGATGTGAGGGGATTCATGATTGGGGAGCAAAGGGACGAACGAATGTCATCGGCGCCTTATTCCAAGGTCTGCTATTGACCGTGAGCTTGTTCTGCTTCTCGATTAATACCGAGGTGTTTACACAATGGATCATTGACGATTTACTTCCGAAACTGTTAGCGCCGGAGGTAAAATGATACAGATCATCGGTTGAATTTTGATACACCCACGCATTAACTCCTTTTCAAAGGAGTTTAGGAATAATGATTCAGTGGGAACATACGATGGAATAAAAATATTACGCCGACAAGGCAAGAGTCTAAGAAGGATCGCTCATGAGGTTGGTATGGCCGTGAATACAGTTCGTAAATATCTCCAACATGAAGGCAGACCTTTTTATAAGAAGAGAAAAACGGTTGAGACTAAACTTGATCCATATAAACCTTATTTGCAAGAAAGGGTCAAACAGGCTCGCCCTTTTTGTCTTCCTGCAACGGTTTTGCTACGGGAGATACGCGATCAAGGATATAGGGGTGGCGTGACACAATTAAGGTTATATCTGAATTCTTTAACCCCTGTGGTCTGTGAGGAAGTCGTTAGATTTGAAACAGAACCAGGCGCACAAATGCAGATGGATTGGATTGAATTTCGAAAAGGGAAAAACCCTCTATCCGCTTTTGTCGCAACCCTTGGTTATAGTCGGGTCAGCTATGTCTGCTTTGTGGAGAATGAGAAATTATCGACATTACTTCAATGCCATGAAGATGCATTTGATTATTTTGGCGGTATCCCCTCTCAAGCCCTTTATGACAATATGAAGACTGTTATTCTGGCAAGAGATGCCTATGGTTTAGGGAAGCATCGCTTTAATTCTGGGATGTTAGATTTTGCCAAGCATCATGGATTTCAACTGAAAGTGTGTCGTCCTTATCGCGCCAAGACGAAAGGAAAAGTAGAGAGATTTAATCGTTACTTGCGTTACAGCTTTTATAACCCTCTTGCTTCTCGGCTTAAAAGTGCAGGTCTAACACTCGATGTTCAAACCGCTAATATGGAAGTTTTAAAGTGGTTAAAAGAAACAGCTAATCAGCGTGTTCACGGCACCACAAAAGAGGTTCCTCTTGAAAGGTTAGAAAGAGAACGTTCGACTTTGCAGCCTCTTGGGCTTCCTTATCGAGGAGATGTTTCATTAGCTCGTTGTGTTAAAGAGCCAGAGATTAAAGCTCCTGAATGGGCTCCTCACAACCCCCTTCAGCATCCTCTTTCTGTTTACGACAGAATTCTGGAGGCAGCATGAACTTACAATATCAACGTCTCCAAGAGATGTGCGATTCTCTTAAACTGATCTCTGTTGCTCAAGGATATTCTGATCTCGCTCAGGATGCCGTTAAAAATCAGGTAAGTTATACAGATTTTTTAGAAAAGCTTTTAGAAGCGGAGATCAAAGAACGGCAACGTCGAAAGTCAACGTATCTTACAAAGATAGCAGGATTTCCCGCGATCAAAACTTTAGATGATTTTGATTATTCTTTTGCGGGGAGTATTAAAAAACAGCCATTGAAGAATTAAGGTCGCTGTCTTTTGTCGATCGGTGTGAGAATATTTTGCTTCTTGGTCCAAGTGGTGTGGGCAAAACACATATTGCTATTGCTTTAGGATATCTGGCAACACAAGCAGGAATCAAAACTCGCTTTATCACAGCCTCTGATCTGATGCTTCAACTAGACGTTGCAGCACGTCAACAAAAACTGGATCACTTTTTTAAAAAGAACGATAAGCGGCTATCGTTTGCTCATTGTTGATGAATTGGGGTACCTTTCCTTCAAAAGAGAACAAGCCAAATCTCCGTTTTTCAAGTGATTGCCAAACGCTATGAAAAAAGCAGTTTGATCATCACCAGCAATCTTCCCTTCGGACAATGGCATCATGCTCTCGGAAATGATGCGGCCTTAACAGCCGCTTTATGGATCGGTTGCTCCATCATAGCAGCATTATCCATATTCAGGGAGAAAGCTTCAGATTGAGAAATAAACAGAAAGCGGGAGTAATTAATTTTACTCAAACGAAAAAGGAGGAAGAAAAAATAATGACGAATTGAACCCTTATTTTTTTATCTCAGGTGTATCAATTTTCATCCGAGGATTTTTAAAAATCTGTATCAAATTTCAGCCGATGTTGACACTTGACAAAAAGTAGCACGCTTTTCTGGATCGGCCTTGGGATGTTTGAGCGTTTTTTTTATAGGTCACATTCAAGCGTTTTAAAGCGTGCCATATCCCCATAGAGCTCACACCAAGACGTTCTGCTCTCTCGTACTGATAAGCATCAGGATAAAGCTGTATATCTTCTTTAAGGGCATCCATATTAAGCTTAGTGGCTGGTTTATGACGATGTGTCTGAGGCTCAGGCTTCTTGACCCATCTGACAAGACTGGTCACTCCAACACCAAAGAGATCCGCCGTTTCAGCAAAACTCAAATTTTTCTTCTTTTTTACAGATAAAACACGAAGTCTAAAATCTAATGAATAGGTCATGGAATAATCCTCTTAAAAATTATCCATAATATAACCATTTTAAAGGTTTTTAGCTATACGTCAAATTTTCTGTTCATACAAAACTGGATGCCTTCTGTTCAAGAATCCCAAGAATCGTTGATTCACTGGGACTTCCCTGAAGAAGACGAGGAGCCCTCCAGCAAGCTCGGCCTTAGTTGCGGGGAATTGGAAAGCTCTTCAGACGAGCAAGAATGGCAAGACGATTATTACACCAGTATTCGGTTATAGGAGACCTTAAAATGAAATTTACTTTAGAACAACTATAGCTAACAACATATAAAACGGTCATATTTTATTATCCTGAAATAATTGCTCGATAGAACACCTTTTTTTGCGTCTAATTGCTTTTGCTTGTGCCCATTTATGCTCGATGGGATTAAAGTCTGGAGAATAAGGAGGCAGATACAGCACGATATGCCCTGCCTCAGCAATTGCTTTTTGCATCGCTTTTCCCTTATGAAAGGTGGCATTATCCAAAATAAGGACGCTTTTAGGAGGCAGTTTCGGAAGTAAATCGTCAATGATCCATTGTGTAACACTCGGTATTAATCGAGAAGCGGAACAAGCTCACGGTCAATAGCAGACCTTGGAATAAGGCGCCGATGACATTCGTTCGTCCCTTTGCTCCCCAGTCATGAATCCCCTCACATCTCTTTCCTTTTGGAGAATAACCATGAGTGCGTGGCATATGGTGTGCAAATCCAGATTCATCAAGAGAAATGATAGGGTGCCCTGCTTCTTCATAAGCTTTCAGCTCTTGACTGTTAGCGCCGGAGGTAAAATGATACAGATCATCGGTTGAATTTTGATACACCCACGCATTAACTCCTTTTCAAAGGAGTTTAGGAATAATGATTCAGTGGGAACAAACGATGGAAATAAAAATATTACGCCGACAAGGCAAGAGTCTAAGAAGGATCGCTCATGAGGTTGGTATGGCCGTGAATACAGTTCGTAAATATCTCCAACATGAAGGCAGACCTTTTTATAAGAAGAGAAAAACGGTTGAGACTAAACTTGATCCATATAAACCTTATTTGCAAGAAAGGGTCAAACAGGCTCGCCCTTTTTGTCTTCCTGCAACGGTTTTGCTACGGGAGATACGCGATCAAGGATATAGGGGTGGCGTGACACAATTAAGGTTATATCTGAATTCTTTAACCCCTGTGGTCTGTGAGGAAGTCGTTAGATTTGAAACAGAACCAGGCGCACAAACGCAGATGGATTGGATTGAATTTCGAAAAGGGAAAAACCCTCTATCCGCTTTTGTCACAACCCTTGGTTATAGTCGGGTCAGCTATGTCTGCTTTGTGGAGAATGAGAAATTATCGACACTACTTCAATGCCATGAAGATGCATTTGATTATTTTGGCGGTATCCCCTCTCAAGCCCTTTATGACAATATGAAGACTGTTATTCTGGCAAGAGATGCCTATGGTTTAGGGAAGCATCGCTTTAATTCTGGGATGTTATAGCTAACAACATATAAAACGGTCATATTTTATTATCCTGAAATAATTGCTCGATAGAACACCTTTTTTTGCGTCTAATTGCTTTTGCTTGTGCCCATTTATGCTCGATGGGATTAAAGTCTGGAGAATAAGGAGGCAGATACAGCACGATATGCCCTGCCTCAGCAATTGCTTTTTGCATCGCTTTTCCCTTATGAAAGGTGGCATTATCCAAAATAAGGACGCTTTTAGGAGGCAGTTTCGGAAGTAAATCGTCAATGATCCATTGTGTAAACACCTCGGTATTAATCGAGAAGCAGAACAAGCTCACGGTCAATAGCAGACCTTGGAATAAGGCGCCGATGACATTCGTTCGTCCCTTTGCTCCCCAATCATGAATCCCCTCACATCTCTTTCCTTTTGGAGAATAACCATGAGTGCGTGGCATATGGTGTGCAAATCCAGATTCATCAAGAGAAATGATAGGATGCCCTGCTTCTTCATAAGCTTTCAGCTCTTGACTGTTAGCGCCGGAGGTAAAATGATACAGATCATCGGTTGAATTTTGATACACCCACGCATTAACTCCTTTTCAAAGGAGTTTAGGAATAATGATTCAGTGGGAACAAACGATGGAAATAAAAATATTACGCCGACAAGGCAAGAGTCTAAGAAGGATCGCTCATGAGGTTGGTATGGCCGTGAATACAGTTCGTAAATATCTCCAACATGAAGGCAGACCTTTTTATAAGAAGAGAAAAACGGTTGAGACTAAACTTGATCCATATAAACCTTATTTGCAAGAAAGGGTCAAACAGGCTCGCCCTTTTTGTCTTCCTGCAACGGTTTTGCTACGGGAGATACGCGATCAAGGATATAGGGGTGGCGTGACACAATTAAGGTTATATCTGAATTCTTTAACCCCTGTGGTCTGTGAGGAAGTCGTTAGATTTGAAACAGAACCAGGCGCACAAATGCAGATGGATTGGATTGAATTTCGAAAAGGGAAAAACCCTCTATCCGCTTTTGTCGCAACCCTTGGTTATAGTCGGGTCAGCTATGTCTGCTTTGTGGAGAATGAGAAATTATCGACATTACTTCAATGCCATGAAGATGCATTTGATTATTTTGGCGGTATCCCCTCTCAAGCCCTTTATGACAATATGAAGACTGTTATTCTGGCAAGAGATGCCTATGGTTTAGGGAAGCATCGCTTTAATTCTGGGATGTTATAGCTAACAACATATAAAACGGTCATATTTTATTATCCTGAAATAATTGCTCGATAGAACACCTTTTTTTGCGTCTAATTGCTTTTGCTTGTGCCCATTTATGCTCGATGGGATTAAAGTGTGGAGAATAAGGAGGCAGATACAGCACGATATGCCCTGCCTCAGCAATTGCTTTTTGCATCGCTTTTCCCTTATGAAAGGTGGCATTATCCAAAATAAGGACGCTTTTAGGAGGCAGTTTCGGAAGTAAATCGTCAATGATCCATTGTGTAAACACCTCGGTATTAATCGAGAAGCAGAACAAGCTCACGGTCAATAGCAGACCTTGGAATAAGGCGCCGATGACATTCGTTCGTCCCTTTGCTCCCCAATCATGAATCCCCTCACATCTCTTTCCTTTTGGAGAATAACCATGAGTGCGTGGCATATGGTGTGCAAATCCAGATTCATCAAGAGAAATGATAGGATGCCCTGCTTCTTCATAAGCTTTCAGCTCTTGACAAAAAGTAGCACGCTTTTCTGGATCGGCCTTGGGATGTTTGAGCGTTTTTTTTATAGGTCACATTCAAGCGTTTTAAAGCGTGCCATATCCCCATAGAGCTCACACCAAGACGTTCTGCTCTCTCGTACTGATAAGCATCAGGATAAAGCTGTATATCTTCTTTAAGGGCATCCATATTAAGCTTAGTGGCTGGTTTATGACGATGTGTCTGAGGCTCAGGCTTCTTGACCCATCTGACAAGACTGGTCACTCCAACACCAAAGAGATCCGCCGTTTCAGCAAAACTCAAATTTTTCTTCTTTTTTACAGATAAAAACACGAAGTCTAAAATCTAATGAATAGGTCATGGAATAATCCTCTTAAAAATTATCCATACTGTAAGCTTTTGAAGAAGCAGGGCTCCTATCATTTCTCTTGATGAATCTGGATTTGCACACCATATGCCACGCACTCATGGTTATTCTCCAAAAGGAAAGAGATGTGAGGGGATTCATGATTGGGGAGCAAAGGGACGAACGAATGTCATCGGCGCCTTATTCCAAGGTCTGCTATTGACCGTGAGCTTGTTCTGCTTCTCGATTAATACCGAGGTGTTTACACAATGGATCATTGACGATTTACTTCCGAAACTGCCTCCTAAAAGCGTCCTTATTTTGGATAATGCCACCTTTCATAAGGGAAAAGCGATGCAAAAAGCAATTGCTGAGGCAGGGCATATCGTGCTGTATCTGCCTCCTTATTCTCCAGACTTTAATCCCATCGAGCATAAATGGGCACAAGCAAAAGCAATTAGACGCAAAAAAAGGTGTTCTATCGAGCAATTATTTCAGGATAATAAAATATGACCGTTTTATATGTTGTTAGCTATAGCAGGATTTCCCGCGATCAAAACTTTAGATGATTTTGATTATTCTTTTGCGGGGAGTATTAAAAAAACAGCCATTGAAGAATTAAGGTCGCTGTCTTTTGTCGATCGGTGTGAGAATATTTTGCTTCTTGGTCCAAGTGGTGTGGGCAAAACACATATTGCTATTGCTTTAGGATATCTGGCAACACAAGCAGGAATCAAAACTCGCTTTATCACAGCCTCTGATCTGATGCTTCAACTAGACGTTGCAGCACGTCAACAAAAACTGGATCACTTTTTTAAAAGAACGATAAGCGGCTATCGTTTGCTCATTGTTGATGAATTGGGGTACCTTTCCTTCAAAAGAGAACAAGCCAATCTCCTTTTTCAAGTGATTGCCAAACGCTATGAAAAAAGCAGTTTGATCATCACCAGCAATCTTCCCTTCGGACAATGGCATCATGCTCTCGGAAATGATGCGGCCTTAACAGCCGCTTTATTGGATCGGTTGCTCCATCATAGCAGCATTATCCATATTCAGGGAGAAAGCTTCAGATTGAGAAATAAACAGAAAGCGGGAGTAATTAATTTTACTCAAACGAAAAAGGAGGAAGAAAAAATAATGACGAATTGAACCCTTATTTTTTTATCTCAGGTGTATCAATTTTCATCCGAGGATTTTTAAAAATCTGTATCAAATTTCAGCCGATGTTGACACTTGACAAAAAGTAGCACGCTTTTCTGGATCGGCCTTGGGATGTTTGAGCGTTTTTTTTATAGGTCACATTCAAGCGTTTTAAAGCGTGCCATATCCCCATAGAGCTCACACCAAGACGTTCTGCTCTCTCGTACTGATAAGCATCAGGATAAAGCTGTATATCTTCTTTAAGGGCATCCATATTAAGCTTAGTGGCTGGTTTATGACGATGTGTCTGAGGCTCAGGCTTCCTGACCCATCTGACAAGACTGGTCACTCCAACACCAAAGAGATCCGCCGTTTCAGCAAAACTCAAATTTTTCTTCTTTTTTACAGATAAAACACGAAGTCTAAAATCTAATGAATAGGTCATGGAATAATCCTCTTAAAAATTATCCATAATATAACCATTTTAAAGGTTTTTAGCTATAACACTCATATCGCTTTTTCTGTTTCTGAAAAAGATTTCAAATCATTGGCAGAAAAAATTCTGGCATCAGGCTCTGCTGTCTTTAAGGAAAACACATCTCCGGGAGAATCTCTGTATTTCCTTGATCCTGATGGTCACAAGCTTGAAATTCATGTGGGAGACTGGAAAACGCGCATCGCAGCCAAAAAAGCCAATCTTGGGAATTGGAAAAATGTGGAATGGTTTATATGAGGTACACTTCCTTCAAAATGAAGGAAATGAAATAATTCTTTGAGTTGTACTCAGGAGAAATATTGGTGCGGTCGAGAAGACTCGAACTTCCACGGAGTTTCCCCCACAGCGACCTCAACGCTGCGCGTCTACCAATTCCGCCACGACCGCACATTCGAACAATGTCCTTCGTTTAATAAAGGTAAAGAGAGGGTAATTTCAAGAGAAATTTTAACAATAAACACAAATTAATTCGTTGTACCACTCATAAGCAACAAATTAAATCCCCAGCGCCTTGCGCTGCAAGCCTACCAAAACATCTACGCCCTCTCGCGCTAACTCTAAAAGCGCATGGAAATCAGGTTCACTAAAAGGACTTTTCTCAGCTGTTGCCTGAATTTCCACAATCCCGCCTCGTCCTGTCAAAACAAAATTTGCATCAGCTTCGGCTGTGCTATCTTCAGCATAATCTAAATCCAGCACAGGATGCCCTTCATAAATGCCACACGATACAGCGGCAACCTGATCTGTCATGGGAAGCTGTTTTAAAATATCTTTTTCCACCAGACTTGAAAGCGCCTGATAAAGTGCCACATAAGACCCTGTAATAGCAGTTGTGCGGGTTCCCCCATCTGCCTGGATAACATCACAATCAATCCTAATCTGTCGTTCACCCAAAATTTTAAGATCCATAACAGCACGCAAGGATCGCCCAATAAGGCGTTGTATTTCCTGAGTTCTTCCCGTTTGTTTCCCACGAGCGGCTTCGCGATCCGTACGTGTATGCGTGGCACGGGGCAACATTCCGTACTCTGCCGTGATCCATCCCGAACCTGTTCCCTTTAAAAAAGGGGGGGCTTTCTCTTCTATGGTTGCTGTACATAATACATGAGTACCGCCAAATCGCACCATACAGGAACCTTCTGCATATTTTGAAAAACCGGGTTCAAACCGTATGTCGCGCAACTGGCTTAAGCTTCGTCCTGAGGGGCGCATTTTTTTCCTTTTCATCAAAATATTGACGTTTCCCTTTTGGATTACTACATTCTAAAAAGAAATGGAAACGATTTAATGCTGAGCCTACTCAACGAACGATCACGAGAAATTTTTCGACTTCTGGTAAATGCCTACTGCCAAAGCGGCGAACCTATAGGTTCACGCACTGTGGCAGAGCATATGGGGCTTTCATTGTCGCCAGCAACCATTCGTAATGTCATGTCTCAACTGGAAGACCTTGGGCTTCTTTATTCTCCCCATCCTTCTGCAGGACGACTTCCAACAGATGCAGGGTTGCGCCTTTTTATTGACGGGTTGCTGGAAATAGGAACCCTTGCCCCAGACGATCGACAAAGCCTGGAAACGCAATGCGACCCCATCGGAAAAAGTCTACCTTCCCTTCTGCACGAATCCATGGGAACACTCTCAGCCCTTTCCCGCTGTGCGAGTCTTGTGCTTGCCCCCAAGTGTGAATCAACACTCAGGCATATTGAATTTATTGCTCTGGATCCTGGACGTGCGCTCGTTATCCTTGTCACGACGGATGGTATTGTGGAAAATCGTATTATTGAAATCCCCCTGGGAACCCCTCTCTCAGCTTTAGTGCAGGCGACAAATTTTATTAATATGCGTCTGGCCAATCGATTGTTGCCAGAAATACTGGAAACTGTCAGGAATGAACTGCAGAATTGTCGGAATGAAATTGATACGCTTGTGCAAACAATCGTCGAAACAGGTCTTGGTATTTGGGCAGGAGATCTTGAATCTGGGCAACTTATCATCCGTGGACAATCTCAGCTTTTAAAAGAAGTGGAAGAAGGGGAAGGGCTGGAAAAACTTCAATATCTTTTTGAAGAGCTTGAAACACAGGGAAATCTTATGAAACTTCTGGATGCTTGTTGTCAGGCAGAAGGGATACAGATTTTCATTGGTTCTGCCAATTCACTTTTTAATCACACAGGTTGTTCAATGGTTGTTGCGCCCTATCGCAATCGGCGACATCAAATCGTTGGGGCTATTGGCGTGATTGGCCCTACCCATATCAATTACGCACGCATCATTCCCATGGTAGACTATACGTCACAATTATTAAGCCGCTCATTAGGCTAAAGGAGAAAAAAATGTTATCAGAAAAAGATCAAGCCACTGCATTGCCAGAAAAAAATGAAAATGTAATAGAAGAAAACACAGAAAATGAACCTTCCTCTATTGAGCAAGCGCTTTCTATCGAGGAAACATTGCAAAAAGAAATCAATCATATGAAGGATCAATTGCTTCGAAGCTTGGCAGAAGCCGAAAACATACGCAAACGGACTCAACGAGAGAAAGAAGAAGCGCGCCAATATGCAGTTACAAATTTTGCTCGCGACCTTTTGAATATCGCTGATAACCTTAATCGTGCCTTACAAGTCATGCCTAGCGAACAGGAAGAAGTTCTACCTGCGGTCAAAAGCCTTATGGAAGGTGTTCAACTGACTCAACGAGAGCTTGAAGCAATTTTCAACCGTCAGGGAATCAAGCGAATCTCTCCACTGGGTGAGAAGTTCGACCATAATTTTCACCAGGCCATGTTTGAGACAGAAACTGAAGACCAGGAAGCGGGTATTATCACCCAAGTCTTGCAGGATGGCTATGTCATTCATGACCGCCTGCTGCGACCTGCTATGGTAGGGGTTGCAAAAGCAAAAGCGGCTAAAGAAACCAAAGCATAAAAAAACCTAAAAATGATTCTCGGCAGGGGATATAACGTGTGTCCCCTGGGGGGTTATTTCAAGGATTGCCAGGGATCGTTCCGTTTCTCCCTGCGATTTCAGGCGAAATAAACCATCAATCCCCTTAAAACCTTCTGGTTGCGTCAACATTTCCTTTTGAAAGGGACGTGACGGATTATTTTTACTAAGAGCCGCCGCCAGATAAACGCTGTCATATGCCAATGTTGCAATACGTGCGGGCAAGGTGCCATAACTCTCTCGAAAATGCGCTTCAAAAGGCAGTCGCTGCAATGGTTCTACAGAAGCATACCACGCGCCTACCAAAAGAGGAATTTCCTGTGTCTCAGCAGTATCCCACAGCCCAGTTCCTAAAAGCTGCACTTTTGAGAAATCAAATCCAAAAGCCTGCATATTCGCAAGCAGAATTTTCAGATTTTCTCCTCCCACCGGCAAAAGAACACCATTAAAAGAAAGTGTGTTTATCCGTTTCAGTTCATCTACTAGTTTTTCTCCTCCTCCAGTATAGGTAACCGCGGTAACAATGGTCGTCTCTCCTGCTTCTGATAACTCCTTCAAACAAGAGGTCACTAATAAGCCATAGGGCGTAGAAGGCACCAAAACAACCAAACGATCGATGCCTTTCGATTTTGCAAAACTCACCACGCGTTTAATTTGTTCCTGAGGCGAAAAGCCCATAATATAATTTCCCCGACCCGCAACACTCCGATCGCTGGAGAATGAAATCACAGGCACATTGCGCATCTGGGCATACGGCAGCACAGCTCGAACTTCTTGTGCAAACACAGGACCCAGAATGAGTTGAGCACCTTGGTCAAGTGCAGCTTGCGCCGCAACCACAGCGCCTTCGGGTGTGTTTTTTGTATCTTTCACCAATAATTCAAGATGATCGTCCGCATTTTCAAAAAGACTGAGTTCAGCTGCATTTTTCATTGCCTGCCCCAAAGTCGCTTCTTTTCCTGAAAGAGGCAACAAAAGAGCAACTTTCTGTCCTGTCTGCTTTTTTATTTTAGGCTGGGGTTTAATTTTTTTGGGTTGTATCTGAACAGAAGGGGCTTGAGTTTTCAGGGTGTCATCCGATATCATGTCGCTACAACCCGCAAGAATTGCAGCCAAAACAACCATGTTCCTTATATTGAAGAGATAGCGTCGTGACACAATCAAACACTCCTTATCCTTTTCATCATGATGCCAAGCCTACTGTGGAAAAGCGTGATCTTCAAGCAGGGATTTATATCGTGGCAACCCCTCTGGGCAATCTTAAGGATATAACGGTGCGGGCGCTGGAGATTCTTCATTCTGTTGATCTGATTTTATGTGAGGATACCCGCGTAAGCCGAACGCTTTTGATGCACTATAGTGTTTCTGCGCCTCTGAAGGCTCTTCATGATTATAACGAATCAAAAATGATCCCTTCCCTTTTGGTTCAGGTTCAAGAGGGAAAACGTCTGGCGCTGATCAGCGACGCTGGTACTCCCCTGATTTCTGACCCTGGGTATAAGCTTGTCAGAGCTGCCCTGACAGCCGGATTATTTATAACAGGACTTCCTGGGCCTTCCGCCGTCATCAATGCCCTGGTTTTATCAGGGCTGCCCACACACCGCTTCTTTTTTGCAGGATTTTTGCCTGCCAAATCGGCGTCTCGCGTGAAAGACCTCGACAATCTGAAAAAAATCCCGGGAACCCTAATTTTTTATGAATCTCCCCAAAGGTTCAAGGAAACTTTGCAGGATTTACAACATGGTTTTTCAATGCGAGAAATTGTTGTCGTAAGGGAAATGACTAAAAAATTTGAAGAAATTATTCGGGGATCTTTAAAAGAGGTCACAGACCATTTTCAGGAGAGTCAACCGCGTGGTGAAATTGTCCTGTTGGTCGCTCCCCCTTCAGAAGAAGAAAATCTATGGGATGACGAAACGCTGGAAAAAGGTCTCCGCACAGCATTAAAAACTCTTAGTCTAAAAGATGCTGTCCAGGAAATAAGCCTTTTTTCAGGAATTTCAAGGAAACATATTTATGAAAAAGCTCTGAAAATTCAGGAGAAAACATAATGACCCCCTATAAGAAAGGACGATGGGCAGAAAAACGAGCCATTGTCATCCTTCGTCTCAAGGGATATAAAATCCTGGCAGAGCGGTTTAAAACCCCTGTAGGAGAAATTGATGTGATTGCCTCAAAAAGAAAACAGCTTGTCTTTGTAGAAGTTAAAAATCGCCCTTCTCTTTCAGAAGCCCTGGATTCGCTTTCTCTTTTACAACGCAAAAGAATTGTTCAGGCTGCCAAAATGTATCTTGCGAAACACCCTCGGTGGATCACGGGAGAAATACGGTTTGATGTCATCGCCTTTTGGCCTTGGAGATGGCAACATTTGCAGAATGCGTGGAATGAAATATAGGAGTTTAAAATGAAACATATGATGTCTATCTCAGCTCTTGGAAGTTTGATTGCTCTTTCAGGATGTGCCCCTGTCCTTTTTATGGGGGGAGCGGTCACTGTGGCAACCTCAGCCAGTGAAGAACGAGGTTTTCAGGGTGCTTTCTCAGATACAGAGATCAAAACAAAAATTCAGTTTCAGTGGCACCAGCACAAACCTGAACTTGTGAATAAAATTGACGTTGTTGTGCATCAGGGACGCGTCTTATTAACAGGAATTGTTGATAAGCCCCAATCTCAAATCGAGGCTATTCGTTTGGCATGGAAAGTCCACGGCATCAAGGAAATTATTGATGAAACAACCATTGGAGAGGGAGAAAGCTTCACAGATTATGTAAAAGATTCCTGGATCTCTACTCAACTCAAATCAGGGCTCCTTGGAGATGATGATATTCGCTCACTTAACTATAATATCCAAACCATAGGCGGGATTATTTACCTTATGGGAATTGCTCAAAGCAAACAAGAGCTGGATAAGGTAATCGATCACGCCCGACACATCAATGGTGTCAAGAAAGTGACGAGTTATGTCACGATCAAATCACAGGAAAATATGGCGCCCCAACAGACTCCAGCCTCTGATCCAACAGGAAACCAGCCCCCTCAAAATGGAAATAATACCTTTCCTTCTTCTGATTCTCCTGTCGAGCAGATACCCTTGACAGATCAACCCATCAGAACAGAAGCGCCTGCTGCGAACGATATGATCGAGTCACAACCGCTGGATGCGCCCAATACAGGTTCGTCTTTCCAATAAGCTAACAGGATAATCAGTGATGTCTCTTCGCGTTGTATTTCAAATGGATCCACTCTCTTGCTTGAACTTTCAAAGAGATTCAACTGTTGCCCTCATTGAAGAAGGTCAAAGACGTGGACATGAGATTTATTATTATACGCCCTCTACGTTGAGTTGGAGAGAAGGACATCTGCGTGCCTGGGGCGCAAAACTGGAAACGGGTAAAAGCAATCAAGAATCTCTTGTTTCAGGCGCTTCAGAACATTTAGAGCTTGAAACCTTTGATACTCTGTTTATCCGTCAGGATCCGCCTTTTGATATGGGGTATATTACAACGACTCACTTACTGGATCATCTTTCAGGAAAAGTCTTCATGGTGAACGACCCCCAGGGCATACGACAGAGTCCTGAGAAAATTCTTATTACGCATTTTCCTGATTTGATGCCCCCAACACTTATTACGCAAGAAGCCCCAGAAATTCAGGATTTTCTGGATCAACATCATGATGTTGTGATGAAACCTCTTTATGAATTTGGGGGAGAAGGTGTTCTGCGTTTGAAAAAAAATGATCAAAACATCATGGCGGCCATTGACCTTTTTCGCAAGGCTTATCCCCATCAGCCCTGGATGATCCAGAAGTTTCTTCCTGAAATTTTAGAGGGAGATCATCGACTTTTTCTCCTTGATGGAGAACTGATGGCTGGATACACAAGAATTCCTGCTCACAATAGTATCCGCAGTAATGCCGCGCGCGGTGGATCAGCCACAGCCTATAAGCCCAACGCTCGCGATCAAGAAATTTGCCGACATATTGGCCCCATCCTTAAAAAGCGAGGACTCTTTTTTGTTGGCATCGATATTATCGGTTCCTATTTAATTGAAATTAATGTAACTTCTCCCACAGGGCTTCGGGTTCTGGATCGACTTTATGATATGAATTCCGCTTCCCTGATCTGGGATGCTCTCGAAAAGAAGAGCAAGACCTTTTAATATTTCTCACAGTTTAAAAAGCAAAGAGTATAATTTTTTATGGTTGCACGCATTAATACCGTTGCCTTTGCGGGAATTGATCCTCTTCCGGTTGATGTACAAGTTCAAATGGCTTCGGGATTGCCTGCTTTTCAAATTGTAGGACTGCCAGATAAAGCTGTTGCCGAATCGCGCGAGCGCGTCCGATCCGCCCTTTATGCCATGGGAATTTCCCTGCCGCCCAAACGCATTATCGTGAATTTATCTCCTGCTGACCTTGCCAAGGAAGGCAGCCATTACGATCTCCCCATTGCATTAGGAATTCTTGTTTGTCTTGATGTTGTCAACATCGGCTGAAATTTGATACAGATTTTTAAAAATCCTCGGATGAAAATTGATACACCTGAGATAAAAAAATAAGGGTTCAATTCGTCATTATTTTTTCTTCCTCCTTTTTCGTTTGAGTAAAATTAATTACTCCCGCTTTCTGTTTATTTCTCAATCTGAAGCTTTCTCCCTGAATATGGATAATGCTGCTATGATGGAGCAACCGATCCAATAAAGCGGCTGTTAAGGCCGCATCATTTCCGAGAGCATGATGCCATTGTCCGAAGGGAAGATTGCTGGTGATGATCAAACTGCTTTTTTCATAGCGTTTGGCAATCACTTGAAAAAGGAGATTGGCTTGTTCTCTTTTGAAGGAAAGGTACCCCAATTCATCAACAATGAGCAAACGATAGCCGCTTATCGTTCTTTTAAAAAAGTGATCCAGTTTTTGTTGACGTGCTGCAACGTCTAGTTGAAGCATCAGATCAGAGGCTGTGATAAAGCGAGTTTTGATTCCTGCTTGTGTTGCCAGATATCCTAAAGCAATAGCAATATGTGTTTTGCCCACACCACTTGGACCAAGAAGCAAAATATTCTCACACCGATCGACAAAAGACAGCGACCTTAATTCTTCAATGGCTGTTTTTTTAATACTCCCCGCAAAAGAATAATCAAAATCATCTAAAGTTTTGATCGCGGGAAATCCTGCTATCTTTGTAAGAATACGTTGACTTCGACGTTGCCGTTCTTTGATCTCCGCTTCTAAAAGCTTTTCTAAAAAATCTGTATAACTTACCTGATTTTTAACGGCATCCTGAGCGAGATCAGAATATCCTTGAGCAACAGAGATCAGTTTAAGAGAATCGCACATCTCTTGGAGACGTTGATATTGTAAGTTCATGCTGCCTCCAGAATTCTGTCGTAAACAGAAAGAGGATGCTGAAGGGGGTTGTGAGGAGCCCATTCAGGAGCTTTAATCTCTGGCTCTTTAACACAACGAGCTAATGAAACATCTCCTCGATAAGGAAGCCCAAGAGGCTGCAAAGTCGAACGTTCTCTTTCTAACCTTTCAAGAGGAACCTCTTTTGTGGTGCCGTGAACACGCTGATTAGCTGTTTCTTTTAACCACTTTAAAACTTCCATATTAGCGGTTTGAACATCGAGTGTTAGACCTGCACTTTTAAGCCGAGAAGCAAGAGGGTTATAAAAGCTGTAACGCAAGTAACGATTAAATCTCTCTACTTTTCCTTTCGTCTTGGCGCGATAAGGACGACACACTTTCAGTTGAAATCCATGATGCTTGGCAAAATCTATAGCTAAAAACCTTTAAAATGGTTATATTATGGATAATTTTTAAGAGGATTATTCCATGACCTATTCATTAGATTTTAGACTTCGTGTTTTATCTGTAAAAAAGAAGAAAAATTTGAGTTTTGCTGAAACGGCGGATCTCTTTGGTGTTGGAGTGACCAGTCTTGTCAGATGGGTCAAGAAGCCTGAGCCTCAGACACATCGTCATAAACCAGCCACTAAGCTTAATATGGATGCCCTTAAAGAAGATATACAGCTTTATCCTGATGCTTATCAGTACGAGAGAGCAGAACGTCTTGGTGTGAGCTCTATGGGGATATGGCACGCTTTAAAACGCTTGAATGTGACCTATAAAAAAAACGCTCAAACATCCCAAGGCCGATCCAGAAAAGCGTGCTACTTTTTGTCAAGAGCTGAAAGCTTATGAAGAAGCAGGGCATCCTATCATTTCTCTTGATGAATCTGGATTTGCACACCATATGCCACGCACTCATGGTTATTCTCCAAAAGGAAAGAGATGTGAGGGGATTCATGATTGGGGAGCAAAGGGACGAACGAATGTCATCGGCGCCTTATTCCAAGGTCTGCTATTGACCGTGAGCTTGTTCTGCTTCTCGATTAATACCGAGGTGTTTACACAATGGATCATTGACGATTTACTTCCGAAACTGCCTCCTAAAAGCGTCCTTATTTTGGATAATGCCACCTTTCATAAGGGAAAAGCGATGCAAAAAGCAATTGCTGAGGCAGGGCATATCGTGCTGTATCTGCCTCCTTATTCTCCAGACTTTAATCCCATCGAGCATAAATGGGCACAAGCAAAAGCAATTAGACGCAAAAAAAGGTGTTCTATCGAGCAATTATTTCAGGATAATAAAATATGACCGTTTTATATGTTGTTAGCAATCTAACATCCCAGAATTAAAGCGATGCTTCCCTAAACCATAGGCATCTCTTGCCAGAATAACAGTCTTCATATTGTCATAAAGGGCTTGAGAGGGGATACCGCCAAAATAATCAAATGCATCTTCATGGCATTGAAGTAATGTCGATAATTTCTCATTCTCCACAAAGCAGACATAGCTGACCCGACTATAACCAAGGGTTGCGACAAAAGCGGATAGAGGGTTTTTCCCTTTTCGAAATTCAATCCAATCCATCTGCATTTGTGCGCCTGGTTCTGTTTCAAATCTAACGACTTCCTCACAGACCACAGGGGTTAAAGAATTCAGATATAACCTTAATTGTGTCACGCCACCCCTATATCCTTGATCGCGTATCTCCCGTAGCAAAACCGTTGCAGGAAGACAAAAAGGGCGAGCCTGTTTGACCCTTTCTTGCAAATAAGGTTTATATGGATCAAGTTTAGTCTCAACCGTTTTTCTCTTCTTATAAAAAGGTCTGCCTTCATGTTGGAGATATTTACGAACTGTATTCACGGCCATACCAACCTCATGAGCGATCCTTCTTAGACTCTTGCCTTGTCGGCGTAATATTTTTATTTCCATCGTTTGTTCCCACTGAATCATTATTCCTAAACTCCTTTGAAAAGGAGTTAATGCGTGGGTGTATCAAAATTCAACCGATGATCTGTATCATTTTACCTCCGGCGCTAACATTATCACTGATGATTATCAGTACGAGAGAGCAGAACGTCTTGGTGTGAGCTCTATGGGGATATGGCACGCTTTAAAACGCTTGAATGTGACCTATAAAAAAAACGCTCAAACATCCCAAGGCCGATCCAGAAAAGCGTGCTACTTTTTGTCAAGAGCTGAAAGCTTATGAAGAAGCAGGGCATCCTATCATTTCTCTTGATGAATCTGGATTTGCACACCATATGCCACGCACTCATGGTTATTCTCCAAAAGGAAAGAGATGTGAGGGGATTCATGATTGGGGAGCAAAGGGACGAACGAATGTCATCGGCGCCTTATTCCAAGGTCTGCTATTGACCGTGAGCTTGTTCTGCTTCTCGATTAATACCGAGGTGTTTACACAATGGATCATTGACGATTTACTTCCGAAACTGCCTCCTAAAAGCGTCCTTATTTTGGATAATGCCACCTTTCATAAGGGAAAAGCGATGCAAAAAGCAATTGCTGAGGCAGGGCATATCGTGCTGTATCTGCCTCCTTATTCTCCAGACTTTAATCCCATCGAGCATAAATGGGCACAAGCAAAAGCAATTAGACGCAAAAAAAGGTGTTCTATCGAGCAATTATTTCAGGATAATAAAATATGACCGTTTTATATGTTGTTAGCTATAACATCCCAGCATAGCGATGCTTCCCTAAACCATAGGCATCTCTTGCCAGAATAACAGTCTTCATATTGTCATAAAGGGCTTGAGAGGGGATACCGCCAAAATAATCAAATGCATCTTCATGGCATTGAAGTAATGTCGATAATTTCTCATTCTCCACAAAGCAGACATAGCTGACCCGACTATAACCAAGGGTTGCGACAAAAGCGGATAGAGGGTTTTTCCCTTTTCGAAATTCAATCCAATCCATCTGCATTTGTGCGCCTGGTTCTGTTTCAAATCTAACGACTTCCTCACAGACCACAGGGGTTAAAGAATTCAGATATAACCTTAATTGTGTCACGCCACCCCTATATCCTTGATCGCGTATCTCCCGTAGCAAAACCGTTGCAGGAAGACAAAAAGGGCGAGCCTGTTTGACCCTTTCTTGCAAATAAGGTTTATATGGATCAAGTTTAGTCTCAACCGTTTTTCTCTTCTTATAAAAAGGTCTGCCTTCATGTTGGAGATATTTACGAACTGTATTCACGGCCATACCAACCTCATGAGCGATCCTTCTTAGACTCTTGCCTTGTCGGCGTAATATTTTTATTTCCATCGTTTGTTCCCACTGAATCATTATTCCTAAACTCCTTTGAAAAGGAGTTAATGCGTGGGTGTATCAAAATTCAACCGATGATCTGTATCATTTTACCTCCGGCGCTAACACTCCATTTCATAAGGGTTACTGACGTCTCTAAAATGGACAGGGATAAAATCTTTAAATGAAAAGGATTGAGATAAATTAATTCTTTCCTTGATTCTAAATCTTTTGTGCCACTGGCGCTTTGAGTCTTTCTCACTGCGACAACAACAATTTTGAAGGATGGGCGTATGGCGCAAGCTTCTGGACATTCCTAGTGACCTTCTCATGCATAACATATTGATAAAATGACTTATTTCATGTTGCAAAACAGGAACTCGACAAATAATAGATTGCCTGTGTGAGTTAAAGTTTCTGCTTCCTGCAACAGGGCAATGGCAGAGATGATGCATCTCCATCAGGAATATTCGCACAGCCCGCAAGAGTCAACAGAACAAGCATCGAGGTCAGCAACAAGCCCATAATGCTCAAGGTGGTTTGGGTTTCAGGGTCATGAAGATTCATCAGAGGGACTCCCCTATGTTTGATTACCCGTCATTATACCGCATCTCTCCAAAAATAAACGCCCCCTTGTCGTTTGGCAGAAATGTTGACTTTTAGGGATAGAATTAGCTAGCTTTAAATTCATATTCAATTAAAGTTGCATCAAGTAAATTTGCAGGATTATTAGGATTTTGTATTTTTACATTTTGCAAATTACATTTAGTTGCTATTTGCTTTCTTATTCCCATCTCAAATGATTCAAATTTGCTTGTCAGCATTAATGCTTTAATGTGAGGTTTTGATTGTTTTGTGGTTATATATTGAAACACCTTGCTTGGATGTTTTATATGCCACATTCCTCGCACTCTTAGATCGGTTATTCCAAGAGGATCAATTTTCTTTATTTTTGCAATTTCATTTGTCTCGCTTAATTCAATACCAAATTCTTGAATGCTATTTGTTATTTTTCTTTTATCTTCGTGTATATCCCCGAATTTGCACAATAGCAATCTCCATAAATAAACCATAAACTTTTTATTGACTGTTTTTTATCAACGCATCCTATAATATAGCATATATCTTTTGCTTTCCAGCTATCCTCAATATTTGCAAGCATGTGTGATCATACTGCTATTGCTGTACAACTTATCTTTTGGGAAAGAGCTATTTAAAGCAATTGAACCTTCATTGCTTTCAATTTTTTTAATTTCAAAAGCATCGCTATTTCTGATAATTAAATCTGGAGGATTATTTTGATTACCAGTATAAGAAAAATATTTGCTTTGTAATAATATTCTTTCTCTTTCATTTAAATGAAATTGACCGCATAAAGCATCCTTGATTAGGCTTTCTAAAGCCTCTCCAGTAGTATTAATGCGAATATTATAACTAATTTTCTTATATTTATCAAGATTATATAAATTGTTATTAATTATATTGTTAATCGCATGTAAAATGGTAGTATTGTTAATGACAGATACTTTAAAATTTGAGTTGCTATTGCATAAGCTAAATTTACAGGGACGGCATTGCCAATCATTTTATATCCATCTAAAATATTATTATAAATAAACTGAAAATCATCAGGAAAAGTTTGGATTCTAGCGCATTCACGCACTGAAAATCTCCTATATAAATGCTCTTTTTCTCTGTTAAATGCTCTCTTATTTTGTTCTATGAACTCCATTGTGGGAGCTTGTGGATGCAATGGAGCGTGTCTACCTCCTGCTTGAATTGTGAAAGATTGTTCATGCCAACTTCTTACGCGATTTCTTGACATAAAAATAGTTGAAAATCCTCCAGTATAGTATTCGTGATTAAACTTATCCAACTCTTTTGCATTATAACTTTTTGCATTATCTTTCAAATCAAATATAGTATCTTTAAGAGTTTTAAATTTATTATCCAATGTAGGAAATTCAAAATTAATATCATTCAAAAAGCCAACTATAAAAACTCTTTTTCTATCTTGTGGCACATTGTAATATTTGGCATTTAGTAATCTATACTGCACATTATAACCAATTTCTTCAAAGTTTTTTATAATGCTTTGAAATGCTTTCTTATTTCTATCATGCAAAATTCCTGATACATTTTCAGCCAGAAAAAATAAAGGTTTTTTATCTTTAATAATTCTTATATAATCAAAAAATAGTTGACCCCTTGGATCATTAATTCCACGTAAAGAACCTGCTTCACTCCAGCTTTGACAAGGAGGACCGCCAATAATGCCAACACAATCAGGTATTTCAATACTTTCAATTTTCCTTATATCTCTTTTATCAAGTTTTACATTAGGAAAATTATGCTCAAACGTTGCCCATATAGTTTTATCGTATTCATTAGCGTATATTGTATGAAAGCTCGCTTTTTTAAAGCCTAAATCAAGACCTCCCGCTCCTGAGAATAATGAAACTACATTGAGAGATTTCATGTTATGTAACGCAATGTCCTTGAAGATGATAGCCTGTTTGTATTTGACGAAGTATTTGAAGAGATTATAAAATATGGTTTTTCAAATTAGATCTGCTACGTAAGTCATTTTTCTGATTTTTTAACCATTGGTTTGGGCCAATCTCAGATAGTCTTTTTAGACTTACGCAACAAGTCTATTGAATGGGCATATCTTTCTCTTTAAATATATTCTTTATTTTGTAATGACCAATCAATAATTTGTCAACCTTACAAATGCTCCCTCTTCTTTCCTCTCTACCTTTCCCTGCCACCGATTCAAGGACTTTTTCAGGCGTTTCATCGTGTCAGTCGTTTCAGCCTTGTTGCCCTCCCGTTGACGTGCCACCAGCGATACCGTCAGCGTATCTCCGCGAGATTGTAAGTCTACAGAAGTAATAAAACTTCCCTCGTCAATCAGACCGCACAATGTGCGAAGCCAGATCGTGTTTTGTTTGAGGGGGATGGGCTGGGGCATAGAGTGAGCTCTTTTCTTGTTACGATTATAAGGCATATTTCTCTTTGAATTGACTAAGCAAAGCAGGATTATATGCTTCTTATATTCCGGATTACCTACAGTTGTTGGTCTATCAATGATAGAAATACCCATTGACTGACATGACCGATTGATAAATATACTTGTTTAACTTCGTCTGCATAATATCTGTAGTCATACATCGTACATATAAGAAGCAATTATATGCCGCAAATTTTCTGGTGTTTTGTCTAAAACATCTCCTAAATGAGTCGCCGCCAAACACCTCACTCCACTACTCTCATCTTCTTGTGCCATTTTTAAACCAATCTCAGCATATTCAGGAAGTTTGAGTAATCCTAGTAATTTACCAATTGTAAACTCTCTGACGATAGACCATTCATTTGTTAAGTGCTTTGCCATCAAAGGTACAAATTGCATAATGCGCGCATCTGTTACTAGGCTTATAGCTTCACACAAATTATCTACGTCAGTTCCTTCCAGATGATGTTTGAGCATTTCCAAAGACTCTTTAGAGATATTCTCATCGTCAGAATCACACCATTCATCTCTGATTTTTTTAACACTCTTTAGTTTCATCATTTACTCCTTGGTACAAATTTTTCCGTATGATCAAGTAATTTACTGGTTTTAGATAGTTGGTTTTCTAATGCCTGTCTTTCAATTTGAGGAAGCTCAGGATAGCCAAGACGAGCTTTAATATCGTTTATAAGCCGTACAAGACCATTTTGAGAAGATTTAACTTTTTCAACATGGTCATAAATTCTACCTCTTTGTTCAGCTAAAGGAATTTGTTTACCTTTAAGCTCCTGTTCGGCAGCTTTAAGGGTTGTTTTGCTCTTTGGCATCTTTTCTCTCGCAAAAAGCTCTCTCTTATATCTATGTAATCCCTTCAAAAGCTCTTGAGTTTTAGGGGTAAAGGTCCGTACTATTTTTTCAAAAGCTTTTTTAGCTAAATAGTCCGTCAATCCGACTCGCATAAATTGAGGCACTTCGAGTTCATTACGGGGATTCTCCCGCCAATCATTGACTCCCCAATCTTCCAGCACTTGATCGTCAAAGGTTTGATCTGCCTCAATGCCCAAGCGTTGAGAAACGAGCCTATGAGATAATGTAGGAAAATCATGAGGTTTATAGCCTTCAGAGAGATATTGGTAAGCCTCTTCATTCGTCAACTCCTCAAGCTCAAACGCTGTGCCATCCTGTGGTCCTCCTAACCAATTATCTCTTGAGACGAGCATCACGCGATCATAGAAATTCTCAAGCGCAGGATTCATGAGGATATTTAACGCTTCTATAGAGGTCATGCCCGCTTTTTCAGCTTGTCTGCTAAAATATTGAGGTTCTACATCAAATAAAGCAGCCCCTCGTTGAGAGATAAGCCTGTTAGACAATGTAGGAAAATCATGAGGTTTGTAGCCATCAACGATATATTGATAGGCTTGTGCATTGGTTAGGTCTTCAAACTCAAACGCTGTCGTATCATTCTTCCCTCCTAGCCAGTTCTGTTGTGATGCAAGCCTAACCCGATCGTAGAAGTTGTCAGGTGTAGGATTGAAGATCATTCTAAGCGCCTGAGAAGGCGTCATTTTTGCTTTTTCAGCTTGTGCAACAAAGTAATCATGGGTTACGCCCTCAAACAAAGAAGCTCCTCTTTGAGAAATGAGATTGTTAGAAATCTTAGGCATGTCGCCTTCATGATAACCTTGCTTAATATATTCATGAGCTTGTGCATTGGTAATCCCCTCAAGTTCAAACACCGTTGTATTCTGTGGACCTCCCAGCCATTTCTGTCTAGAGGCAAGCCTAGCGCGATCATAAAAATTATCAGCGTCTGGGTTGAGGATAATGTTAAGCGCTTGAGAAGGTGTCATGCCCGCATCAGAAGCGCATTGTGCAAAATATTTAGGAGTTACTTCATACTGAGAAGGAACATGATGAAACAAAGATGCAGCATCCTCAGATGACTCTTGTTCATATTGTCTGATTGTTTCTTTTCTCTCTTCCTCCTGCTCCTCCTTTTTCAGCGCATTTCTTTCTTCCTCTTCTGTTACTTCTTTAAAATACTCTGAAGAAAATCCTGCACCCTTTGCATGTCTTTGGGTTAAATTGTATTTTTTAATTTCCTCTCTGGAAACACCGATTACTTTTGCATACTCGTAAATTTCCGACCATTCCCAACGATCGGCCATATTGTACAGCACCCTGAGTCTTGAGTATTGAGCCTCCAAGGATGGTCCCGTTAGAAAGGGTTCTTTGGTAGAAGGTTGATAGGTTTGTACTCGCGGGAAAGGACTTTCGGGGATAATAATCTCTGGTCGTTTATAAATTTCAACAGATTGACCAACAGTACTCAGCTTTTTAAGATTTTCTTGCTGTTGGCGCATTCTATCTCTGGCTTTGTCACCATTCGCTTTTATTTCTGCCCAACCCCTGCCTAAGATACCCTGCCATCCAGAGCCTCCAGACCTTGTCCCTTTAGAGCCACCGCCACCACCTGTTTGGCTATAATTTGGATTAGAAATAATACTGATGTTTCCAGGATTTTTTCCAATCCAGCTAGAATCTGGAGCATAGAAATTTCCTCCTTTCACCCAGCAGGAAGTATCTGTTTTTGGAGCTTTACTACATGGGTAAATCATGTTTTTTTGATTGCCTCCTGATTGCTTCATCCCCCCCAACAGTCGTCCCTTAAATTCCAGCTTATAGCCGTCTTCATCTAAAGGGATAAGCCAAGCCGAACTGGCTTGCAAAAAGAGTTTGATCGTCTCTTGTTCCAAGCCCCAGAGGTTATGAGCAACATCTCCTTGATAAACGGCAACAGATGGAAGAGAAAAAGGCGCAAGCGGGTGAACTTCTTCACCGTCACCTTTTTTATAAAGGGTGGCTTGTTTCTGTTCGGCATCAATTTCTATATAGCTCACATCCTGAATCTTGGAAGAGGGAATAATAGTATGAAGTCGTTGAGGGTTCTCAGACCCTTCAAAATCCAGTTCGATGATGCCGTTGGTTGCAAACGCCAGATTCTGGTTGATGAACGCCAGCAGAACAAGGTGTGTGATCAGGCGCTTGACAGATTTTTTATCAAAGCGCTTGCCAAATGAAAATTTTTGGCTTAGTTTTTCTTTTATAAACATTATTGATTCATTCATTGATGTTTACTCCATTAGAATGATACGAGATTGAGAGGGAAGTTTTCTTTGTAGGAGCTTCCCCCTTGATTTTTATCACGTTAATATGCCTCGCAAGACCTCGTCAAGTCGAAAAGTCATGATTTTCGTTCTTTTTTGACGAGATGGCATCCTCACCCAATATTTCCTCAAGCTCTGCCATGGCTTGATAGAGATAGCCCCAAAGTCCCAGATCAAGGAAGGTTTCCAGATCAACGAGGACTTGCCGAACCTCGGCACGGGGCACCATTAAAACGTCCATCTTACACCTGCCCCTGAGATTGAAAAGAAGCTGTCATTTGCTTCAATCGTGCCAGAACTTCCATGCCTTTTACTTGCTGATGACGCTTCTGCTCTTCCATGCGTTCGCGCATCATATCAACAGATGTCTTGGGTTTGACAACAGGTGTAACAGAAATTCCCTTGCTGACCTTTGCCAGATTCTCTTCAAATTGCTGGAGAGAGAGGGAAGCAGGCTTGACTTCGCTGACTTCAGTAGTCGTTTCTTTCTTTTCTAACCGAGGCGTTACAGGCAGACCCCCCTCAATCCATTCAGGACGTTGATAAGGGATTGCCTTTGGTGCTTCACGAGGCGATTCCTGCGGTAATTCCGTTACAGAATTATCCTGTATGGGGAACGAGACCACATTAGAAGTAGATGCCTCTTTAAGCTTCGCTGAATCAGGATAGTCCATCACTTCTTCAGCGCTACTTAACCCTTGCAGAATATCAGGGAACACATCCCGTAAAGCAAAAGCTCTGGCGCGCATCTGAAGCATCCGCTTGGGATACTTAACCCAGTTATCTTTTTTAACCAGTCCTGCCCGTTGAGCGTCCTCGTAAGAAAAAGTACGGACTTGTTCTTTGTATCCTTTTCTTTTGACAAGGCAGATCGCCGTCTTGGTTTCTTCGTTATACTCTTCGTCCATATCTTCAAACGAAGGGGACTTTTTACACAACGCCAGCATGGCATCCCCCCACACTGTAGGTCTTCCGTTAATCATGGAAATATTGAGAAGGCTATGCCCCCAAGAAAGACCAATACTTTGACCAAACAGGATCGCCACCGCCGCATCATGGGGCTTGTTCTTCCAAGCAGGGAAGAATTCGCTTTTAGCTATAAACTGAGCCAATTTAAAGACCTCGTCTATATTGCCGAAGACAGTTTTGTCTTCAGGCATTGACGCAATCGCTTGTATTTTATTCTGTAACATTATTCACCATCCTTTTCTTTAGAGAGAGAGTGTGAGCGTCTTGTTTTTGACAAACACTTGAGCTAACTTTTCAACGGTCTCATCGTCTTCTGCCTTGTCAGGTTCCGTTGCTTGTTGCTCAATTTCTGTATCATCAATTTCCGCTATGTCGGTCTCTTCTATTTCTTCTTCTATTTCCAAAACTTGAGAGCACAGCATCCAGCATTTTCCGTCAGGCGTACGCTTAAAGGTTTCGTCTCGGCGTTTAATAATAGAATGCACCATGCTGTTAAACCGACTTGATGTTGACAGATATCCCCCTTCAGTCAACGCATGGGCAATCTGGGCAGTGGTCATCGGCTTGTCCCATGTTGAGAGAACATCTTGGACGGCATCGGTAAGAGTCATGCCTGTATAAATTCCCACTTCTCCGTTCTGCTCTTTTCCGCAGACCTTCGAGAGTTGACGATAACTCAGCGATAACGTCTTGAGTTGTCCTGCCAGAGCAGAATGTTCTTGTTGAAGAGCCGATTGCTTTTGTTCCAGCGCTTGCTTTTCCAAGCTGATGGACTCAAGAGCTTGTTCGATATTTTGCGTCATTTTTTCTATTCCTTTCCTATTTTATATTTCCGTTACACTTTAAAACTCATTCGAGCAGAGCCATCCCGTGCGATCTTGACGCAGACAGCCCCACCCCCTTGCAACTTGGCGATAGAGGCGTCCCCCATAAAATGACGAAGCTCGGCTTTCATTTCCTTGACTTTCTTGGTGGCAAGGGTTGCCATTTCAGAGGTATCCATGAGATGCTTCACCTTGTCTGTCCAATGCTGGTCAAGAAAGGTTTCCACATCTTGCAAAGGGGTGTTGAGTTTAGAAATCAAGCGCTGAACCCCTTCGGACATAAAGTCGATGGGAGGAGCAACCTTTTGAACCACGAAGCCTTCCCAAAAAGCGCGGGCTTCTTCGAGAATCTTGTCTTCAACGTCAAGATTACGCATAAAGGTATAAACCCGATAATCGTTACCCCCGATCAGAACAGCCAAGTCCCAGGTGTCCATGCCCAGAACCGCTATATAAGCGACCACTTGGATATAGTAATGGTAGGGGATGGGACATTGGTTGATATCTACCCCGTCCCAAGTTGTTCCCGAAGTTCCCCATTTTTCTCGGCAGAAGGCATCCACTGTCTTGATCTCCAAACCTCTAAGAGCCTTGCCATGTCCATCTTTGGTATAAACAAGGCGGTCAGGGCTGGCGGTGAGAAAGGGGTATTTAAGGTAGTGACACTTAAATCCTGGTACGACCGCATACCCTGTTTCATTCTGATATTTAAGGGCAACAATATTTTCCAAGCGATGTCCCCATTCTTGAAGGGTTGTTGTTGCAGTCTGAAGAGACAGAGGATCGTTGGTGGTTTTTTCGATATAAAGCTCATAGGGACTTTTCCAAGGGGAAAGACCCAGAGCCACAGCGACCTCGCTGCCCCCTAAACTTTGTTGACGTTCAAAATCTATAGCTAAAAACCTTTAAAATGGTTATATTATGGATAATTTTTAAGAGGATTATTCCATGACCTATTCATTAGATTTTAGACTTCGTGTTTTATCTGTAAAAAAGAAGAAAAATTTGAGTTTTGCTGAAACGGCGGATCTCTTTGGTGTTGGAGTGACCAGTCTTGTCAGATGGGTCAAGAAGCCTGAGCCTCAGACACATCGTCATAAACCAGCCACTAAGCTTAATATGGATGCCCTTAAAGAAGATATACAGCTTTATCCTGATGCTTATCAGTACGAGAGAGCAGAACGTCTTGGTGTGAGCTCTATGGGGATATGGCACGCTTTAAAACGCTTGAATGTGACCTATAAAAAAAACGCTCAAACATCCCAAGGCCGATCCAGAAAAGCGTGCTACTTTTTGTCAAGAGCTGAAAGCTTATGAAGAAGCAGGGCATCCTATCATTTCTCTTGATGAATCTGGATTTGCACACCATATGCCACGCACTCATGGTTATTCTCCAAAAGGAAAGAGATGTGAGGGGATTCATGATTGGGGAGCAAAGGGACGAACGAATGTCATCGGCGCCTTATTCCAAGGTCTGCTATTGACCGTGAGCTTGTTCTGCTTCTCGATTAATACCGAGGTGTTTACACAATGGATCATTGACGATTTACTTCCGAAACTGCCTCCTAAAAGCGTCCTTATTTTGGATAATGCCACCTTTCATAAGGGAAAAGCGATGCAAAAAGCAATTGCTGAGGCAGGGCATATCGTGCTGTATCTGCCTCCTTATTCTCCAGACTTTAATCCCATCGAGCATAAATGGGCACAAGCAAAAGCAATTAGACGCAAAAAAAGGTGTTCTATCGAGCAATTATTTCAGGATAATAAAATATGACCGTTTTATATGTTGTTAGCTATAACATCCCAGAATTAAAGCGATGCTTCCCTAAACCATAGGCATCTCTTGCCAGAATAACAGTCTTCATATTGTCATAAAGGGCTTGAGAGGGGATACCGCCAAAATAATCAAATGCATCTTCATGGCATTGAAGTAATGTCGATAATTTCTCATTCTCCACAAAGCAGACATAGCTGACCCGACTATAACCAAGGGTTGCGACAAAAGCGGATAGAGGGTTTTTCCCTTTTCGAAATTCAATCCAATCCATCTGCATTTGTGCGCCTGGTTCTGTTTCAACGTCTAACGACTTCCTCACAGACCACAGGGGTTAAAGAATTCAGATATAACCTTAATTGTGTCACGCCACCCCTATATCCTTGATCGCGTATCTCCCGTAGCAAAACCGTTGCAGGAAGACAAAAAGGGCGAGCCTGTTTGACCCTTTCTTGCAAATAAGGTTTATATGGATCAAGTTTAGTCTCAACCGTTTCTCTCTTCTTATAAAAAGGTCTGCCTTCATGTTGGAGATATTTACGAACTGTATTCACGGCCATACCAACCTCATGAGCGATCCTTCTTAGACTCTTGCCTTGTCGGCGTAATATTTTTATTTCCATCGTTTGTTCCCACTGAATCATTATTCCTAAACTCCTTTGAAAAGGAGTTAATGCGTGGGTGTATCAAAATTCAACCGATGATCTGTATCATTTTACCTCCGGCGCTAACAGTTTCGTTTGAGTAAAATTAATTACTCCCGCTTTCTGTTTATTTCTCAATCTGAAGCTTTCTCCCTGAATATGGATAATGCTGCTATGATGGAGCAACCGATCCAATAAAGCGGCTGTTAAGGCCGCATCATTTCCGAGAGCATGATGCCATTGTCCGAAGGGAAGATTGCTGGTGATGATCAAACTGCTTTTTTCATAGCGTTTGGCAATCACTTGAAAAAGGAGATTGGCTTGTTCTCTTTTGAAGGAAAGGTACCCCAATTCATCAACAATGAGCAAACGATAGCCGCTTATCGTTCTTTTAAAAAAGTGATCCAGTTTTTGTTGACGTGCTGCAACGTCTAGTTGAAGCATCAGATCAGAGGCTGTGATAAAGCGAGTTTTGATTCCTGCTTGTGTTGCCAGATATCCTAAAGCAATAGCAATATGTGTTTTGCCCACACCACTTGGACCAAGAAGCAAAATATTCTCACACCGATCGACAAAAGACAGCGACCTTAATTCTTCAATGGCTGTTTTTTTAATACTCCCCGCAAAAGAATAATCAAAATCATCTAAAGTTTTGATCGCGGGAAATCCTGCTATCTTTGTAAGAATACGTTGACTTCGACGTTGCCGTTCTTTGATCTCCGCTTCTAAAAGCTTTTCTAAAAAATCTGTATAACTTACCTGATTTTTAACGGCATCCTGAGCGAGATCAGAATATCCTTGAGCAACAGAGATCAGTTTAAGAGAATCGCACATCTCTTGGAGACGTTGATATTGTAAGTTCATGCTGCCTCCAGAATTCTGTCGTAAACAGAAAGAGGATGCTGAAGGGGGTTGTGAGGAGCCCATTCAGGAGCTTTAATCTCTGGCTCTTTAACACAACGAGCTAATGAAACATCTCCTCGATAAGGAAGCCCAAGAGGCTGCAAAGTCGAACGTTCTCTTTCTAACCTTTCAAGAGGAACCTCTTTTGTGGTGCCGTGAACACGCTGATTAGCTGTTTCTTTTAACCACTTTAAAACTTCCATATTAGCGGTTTGAACATCGAGTGTTAGACCTGCACTTTTAAGCCGAGAAGCAAGAGGGTTATAAAAGCTGTAACGCAAGTAACGATTAAATCTCTCTACTTTTCCTTTCGTCTTGGCGCGATAAGGACGACACACTTTCAGTTGAAATCCATGATGCTTGGCAAAATCTAACATCCCAGAATTAAAGCGATGCTTCCCTAAACCATAGGCATCTCTTGCCAGAATAACAGTCTTCATATTGTCATAAAGGGCTTGAGAGGGGATACCGCCAAAATAATCAAATGCATCTTCATGGCATTGAAGTAATGTCGATAATTTCTCATTCTCCACAAAGCAGACATAGCTGACCCGACTATAACCAAGGGTTGCGACAAAAGCGGATAGAGGGTTTTTCCCTTTTCGAAATTCAATCCAATCCATCTGCATTTGTGCGCCTGGTTCTGTTTCAAATCTAACGACTTCCTCACAGACCACAGGGGTTAAAGAATTCAGATATAACCTTAATTGTGTCACGCCACCCCTATATCCTTGATCGCGTATCTCCCGTAGCAAAACCGTTGCAGGAAGACAAAAAGGGCGAGCCTGTTTGACCCTTTCTTGCAAATAAGGTTTATATGGATCAAGTTTAGTCTCAACCGTTTTTCTCTTCTTATAAAAAGGTCTGCCTTCATGTTGGAGATATTTACGAACTGTATTCACGGCCATACCAACCTCATGAGCGATCCTTCTTAGACTCTTGCCTTGTCGGCGTAATATTTTTATTTCCATCGTTTGTTCCCACTGAATCATTATTCCTAAACTCCTTTGAAAAGGAGTTAATGCGTGGGTGTATCAAAATTCAACCGATGATCTGTATCATTTTACCTCCGGCGCTAACATGATGTTCTGCCACGGGAAGAGTTGTCAGGCTTTATTGCGCTGGGTGAGCTGGCGCTAGATGGAACACTTTCCAATGTGTCAGGGATTTTATCAGCGGCTCTTCAAGCGTCTGCCCGTGATCTGGGACTGATTTGTCCGCAAAGCTGTGGTGCTGAAGCGGCGTGGGCGCAAGAGATAGAAATTCTGGCTTCTCCTTCTCTGCTGGCGCTCATTAATCATTTTAAGGGGAACCAGCTTTTATCTCCACCAACACCGCTTCTTGCAGAGAGCAATTCAAATCACGCAGATCTGAAAGATATTAAAGGTCAGGAAAGCACCAAACGTGCCTTAGAGGTTGCGGCATCAGGGGGACATAATCTTCTGATGATGGGGCCGCCAGGCGCTGGAAAATCCATGTTGGCCGCCCGTCTTCCGGGCATTCTTCCTCCTCTGACAGCAGAAGAAGCGCTTGAAGTCACCATGATTCATAGTATCGCCGGCCATCTTTCCAATGGAAGACTTTTGCGGGAGCGCCCTTTTCGAGACCCTCATCATTCTGCTTCACTTCCTGCCCTTATTGGGGGCGGACATCGGGCATTACCCGGTGAAATTACACTTGCTCATCGGGGGGTGCTCTTTCTGGATGAATTCCCCGAATTTCAACGCAGCGCCCTGGAAGCATTGAGACAACCCCTTGAAACAGGCCAAGTCACTGTGGCGCGCGCCAACGCCCATGTCACTTATCCTGCTCGCTTTCAACTTGTGGCTGCCATGAATCCTTGTCGATGTGGATATATGGATGACCCCGGACGAGCCTGTTCACGCGTCCCGAAATGCGCTTTGGATTATCAGGCGAAACTTTCAGGTCCCTTGCTGGATCGTATTGATTTTCAGGTTTTTGTTCCCGCCGTCTCTGCTCATGATCTTTCTCTCCCCACCCCTCAGGAAGGAAGTTTTGACGTCGCCAAACGTGTCGCTCAAGCTCGTCAACGTCAAACCGAACGATATAAAAATTCTTCCATCAAACTTAATTCTGAAGTCAGTGGTCAATATCTTGAGGAAATAGCACCTCTGGATCAGGATAGTCGGCAATTGCTTTCCCAGGCTTCGGATAAATTAAAGCTATCCGCACGGGGATACCATCGTGTTATTCGCGTTGCACGTACTCTGGCTGATCTGGAAGCCAGTGAAGAGTTAAGATCCTGGCATATTGCCGAAGCTTTGGGTTATCGTTCACAGGCTCTCGCGGCATAAATCAAAATAATAGACACTCAAAAGAAGATTCTTTGCCCCTCATTTCAAAAGAGCAAAGAATCTAACAATAAGTAAGTCCCCCTAATTAATTTTTCTCGCCCTTTTTATCCTGAGAATCTGATTTTATATTAAAAGTTAAAGGCAGCTGTTCTTTCTGATAGTCTTCAAGGGGTGGAATCAAGGGTTCGAATTTCTGTGTTTTAGAAAAAGCGATTGTTGTTATAGGTTTAAAGTACTTCCAATATTGTGAAGCAGGAACTTTTTTTTCTATAAGTCGCGTTCTTGTCCAGATGCCCTTAATACACTTTTCTGTGGCAGATATAATGGAATCCGAATCCAGCAAGGGATAGAATTTTTCCTTAAGCTGTTCTGAGCGGTCTGTTTTTGTATAGGCAGAAATACCCCGCCAAAGACTATCATACCATCCTTTGTGTACACCCATAGGCTCTTTGAATATCTCAGGAAAGAGCGCAACGAGATCATCAATAATATCCAGGTTCTCTTTCATTGCTTGCTCTTTAACTCTTAACTTTTCACTCATAAGTTGAGCCCCTTTAGAATCCATTTGTGCTTTACTTTTGCTTAAATGATTATAGGCATAGGCATTTTCCAAAGCGTTCTCATATAATTTTTGAAGTGTTTTAAGAGTAGACTGGATACAAGATAATGTCATGACCCACACGTAAGTCTCGTCCTTGATATTACGCTTTAAATTGATGATACGTGGATCAACTTCGGTCGCACCTGTAACCTCTAATGATTTGACGTTTTTATACTCTGCCAAAACATAGTTTGCATAGCGTTCTATGATCTCCAGCTCTTCTTTCTGTTGGAAAAATTTTCCTCCTTTTTCAACTGAAGTAGGAGTTTCATTTTTCTCATTTTCTTCCTCTCTCGCAGGTTCTTGAGGAAAAGAAATACGAGCAGAAGATGATAATAAAAAGACGCTGGACTCTAGGGAAATATTTTGATTGCTGTCCCGATGACGCTCATAAAGTTCCCTAAAGTGCGCATTCGTTTGAGCAATAATATTTTGAGCGGCCTGAAATCCTTCTTGATAACGAGGAGCATTAATTTTTTCGTCTTCCTCTGTCAGGCAGTGGTCTCTGGTTACTTGAACAAGTGTCTGAGGATAGGAAAGCCCATAATGACTCAAAACCCTCTCTACTTCATCAGACAATTCCTCTCCTTTATCACTTGCCCACGACGAAGCACCTGCACAAAATAAGGAAAAAACCAACACTTGTTTTAATATTTTCATCAACTCGCCTCCTTTTTGTACTGTTTTTAAGAACCTGTTATAAGATTATAAATCGTGCATTTTATCTGCTCTAAAATCAAAAAAATTTTTGAATAATCCATCACATCCTAAACCAGGTTATTTTTACATTAGAGACTTAAAAAATCCTTACCAAAGCTACTTTGGACAATGTGTTATTAATTGAATTTAGTGAATGAATTCAGTTTTAAAAATTTATACCTCTAGTTCTTCTTTCCAAGTAATCCTGAAAATAAGTTTCAGTATCATTAACTAAAAATTATCTACTTTCATGGTAAACAACAATGAGAGAATCTTTTATAGGATGGAAAAAATGTTACTTACTAAAAAAATGTTTGTTTCTTTGGCTGCGATTGCAGTCGTGTTTACTGGTGTAAATATGGGTACTGTATCAGCTGCTGATGATCTCTCTTCTTTTATTGCTCAAAAACATGCTGAGCTTGATCAGGCAGAGAAATCAATGAATCAATTAGGTCTTGATAAAGGGCATGATGAGAGTGCAGGACAACTTCTCATACAAACCGCTCCCAAAATTGATGAAGCGAAAGCGAAGCTCAAGGAATTAGAGGAAAAAAAACTTCAATTTGATGAAGCACAATCAAAACTCAAAGGACTAGAACTTGAAACAAAGTCTTTATCAAGAAAAATTCAGAACACTCTTATAATGGTTACGGGAAGCCTGAAGACAGTGGAAGGGCTTATTGTTGGCGGACCAAAAAATTTCCCTGAACGATGCTCTATCATGACACTTGACGACCCAAAAGGTGAAGCAAGAATTCAGAAAGCCGGCTTCAAGAAAGAAAAAGGCATTATTGAGCAATTTAATCGCGTATGGGTTCTATCGGTCGGTGATGAAAAAGCTCCAGACGCCTTGAGGCGTACCCCCCTTGATGAAAAGGTTGGTTTGATTGGTTCTAAAGACCCAAACTCTGGAATGTTGGTTAAATCCTTAACACCAAAAGATATGTTTGTTACTGCTCTGGTTGATCCTAAAACCAATAAGGTGATGTGTGTATCAAAATCTCAGAGAGTTCAATAATTTTTAAATTATGAAAGAAGCGTTTCAGTTATTAAAAGGACTGAGACGCTTTTTTTGTTTTTAAAAATTTATGGAGTTATCGGTAGAAACACAAAAGTTCAGTCTTAAGAAATACAAAATTTGTCAAAAATTCCAGAAAATTGAGTAATAGAGGGAAATATTTTCTTGACTTGATACATATGATTCAGGAGATACTTATCTTATAAAAAATTAAAGTTTCTTCTATGACGTTTAACCTGAATCCTTATATCAAACTGGCACGACTTGATAAACCAACAGGTATTTGGTTGCTGCTTTTGCCATGCTGGTGGGGGCTTTTTCTGACCAAACCTTCAACGATTCCCTTTACAGAGATTTTCCTGTTCTCATTGGGCGCTGTCTTCCTGAGGGGCGCCGGATGTACTTATAACGATATTGTTGATCGCACGTATGACGCCCAAGTCCACAGAACCTCTTCCAGACCCTTAGCCAGGGGAACAGTCACAGTTAATCAGGCTGTTGTTTTTCTGATTCTGCAACTGATCGCAGGTTTTTTTGTCTTAATGAGCTTTCCGTCACTCACGATACAATTAAGCGTCAGCTCATTGCTTCTTGTTGGAATCTATCCCTGGATGAAGCGGTTTACATACTGGCCTCAAGCTTTTCTGGGGCTCGCTTTTAATTGGGGAGCACTCGTCGGGTGGACTTCCCTCACCTCCACTTTCAGTCTTGCTCCTATTTTTCTTTATTTGGGCGGCATTTGCTGGACACTGGGCTATGACACCATTTATGCTCATCAGGATATCGAGGATGACATGCGTATTGGTGTTAAATCTTCTGCTATCGCCCTCAAGCAGCATACCTGGTCTTTTCTGGGATTGACCTATGCTCTTATGCTTATTTTCTTTGTGCTGGCAGGGCTTTTACAAAACTTATCCTGGCTCTATTATATAGGTCTTGTTGTCTTGTCCTTTCATCTCGCTTGGCAAGTTTTAACGCTTGATATTTATGATCCTGAAGATTGTATGACTAAATTCAAATCAAATATCCTGACAGGATTTTTAGCTCTCACAGCCTTGATATGTGGTTCTTTTTAGGAGATCCAATAAAATATCCGGTCGATCTGTTGTAATCCCGTCAACACCCAGATCAATCATTTTTTGGAGATCTTCTGGTTCATTCGGCGTCCAAACAACGACCATCAGCCCTTCCTTATGGGCTTCTTTTATGTGTTGTGCCGTAATGTATTGAAAATTATAGTCTTTAAACTGGGGAGACCAACAGAAACCGCCTTTAAGACGGACTATTCGTTGAGGTGTATCCTTGAAAGAGGCAAAACGAAGCCACGCTATCCAGGGCGAATCATAAGGAAGCCCGGACTCTATAAGGTAATTCGTCCTGAGTCTCGGCGAAAGAGAATGAACAAGATCAAGAGAGCGAGCATCAAAAGACAAAATATGTGTACGCTCTATTACTCCAGCAGCCTGAATTTGTTCCAGAGTCGCAAAAACTAGTGTCTCAGGATCCGAGGCATAATCTCCAGGGATAGGTGATGTCTTAAGTTCTACAAAAAATTCAAGATTTGTGTCTCCCTTTCTTCTGGCAAGATCGAATACCTGACGCAAGGTGGGAATACGTTCATTTCTTGTTTGTTTCATAAAAAGATGGGAAGCTGCATACAGAGAGCCTGGCTTGGCTTCACCAATCGTATATTGTTGCAGCTCTTGGAATGCCAGATCACGAAGATAAAGGGGGGTATCGCCAATCCATTCCCCACGTGCGTCCTTTGTCGTCTCAGGGTTCAATTTCATATCATGATAAACAACAACCTCGCCATCCCTTGTACAATGAACATCAAATTCAATGGCATCAACACCCAGATCAATAGCTTTAACAAATGCTGAGAGCGTGTTTTCAGGAGCAAGCCCTGCGCATCCCCGATGTCCAATGACTTTAGGACGATGAGGGAAAATTATACCCTTGGAATCGCAAGAATTTTGCATCTTTCCCGTTACCCTTAAAACCAAAAGAAAATTCAGAACACTGCTTGCTATTCCATAAATTTTCATAGAGCTTCTCTCTATAAAATCCCTGATTTTTTATTCTTTCCCCTGCCCTATAAAATGGAGCCATTCGGTTTCTGTCAGAGTTCTAACGCCCAATTGACGAGCTTTTTCAGCTTTGCTGCCTGCCTCTTCCCCCACGATAACATAATCTGTCTTAACAGAAACTGAACTGGAGACCTTTGCTCCCAACATTTCTGCCCTTGCTTTGGCTTCTGCGCGGGTCAAGCTGATCAAGGATCCTGTAAAAACAACTGTTTTTCCTGCAACCGGAGAAGAGCTATCCACCGACGTTTTGAAATCTGAGACCTTAATATGAGGACCCACAAGCCGAGCAAGGAAGTCAAGGTTATGGGTTTCTTTAAAGAAATAAAGAAGATCTTCCGCCATGCCGGGGCCAATGCCATCAATATTTATCAATTCCTCAAGAAAAGTTGAGTTGCCTGCTGAAGCCTCTTTCATAGAATGAGCCCAAACCTCATACGATCCATAGCGCCGCGCTAACAATTTACTGGTAGTCTGACCAATCTGGTGAATGCCCAGAGCGTAAATAAAACGATCAAGGGAAATTTCCCGTTTTTGACGAATTGCCCTAAAAAGGTTATCGGCTGATTTTTGACCCCATCCTTCCCAGGTGCTGAGAGATTGAGAGCTTTCGCGATCTCTGTGTTCAAGTGTAAAAATATCTACAGGATTAGTGATCATTCCCAGGCTAAAGAAGGTCTCAATATGTTTGGCGCCCAACCCTTCGATGTCAAAAGCATCTCGTGATACAAAGTGTCGCAGACGAAGCGCTGCTTGCGCCTTGCAAATCAATCCCCCTGTACAGCGATAGGCGACTTCTCCTTCCTTGCGTTCGATCAGACTGTCACAGACAGGACAACGACACGGAAACTGAAAGGGATCGGAACGCTCTTGTCTTTCAGGAGTGATAACTTTCATAACCTGTGGGATCACGTCACCGGCACGCTGAATCATCACCCGATCCCCCACACGGATATCCTTGCGCCGCAGTTCATCCTCATTGTGAAGTGTCGCGCGTGAGACCACGACACCCCCTACAGTAACGGGATCAAGTTGCGCCACCGGCGTCAGCACGCCGGTCCGGCCCACTTGAATCACAATCTGCCTTAGAGTCGTTTGCGCCTGTTCCGCAGGAAACTTATAGGCAATTGCCCAGCGCGGCGCTCGTGCCACAAACCCCAGACGATCCTGCCAATCGGAACGATTGATCTTGTAGACAACGCCATCGATGTCAAAATCCAATTCAGAGCCAGAACGTTTTTTTTCAAGATCCGCATGATACGCAAGAAGTTTATCAAGATCGCAGGATTTGAATGGGGGAACAACTGAAAAGCCCCATCCTGCAAGCTTTTTTAAAGACTCTTCATTTGTTTTAAAATAGCTTGGATTGTCGTCAATCGTCAGACTATAAGCAAAAAATTTCAGAGGCCTGCTGGCGGTTATCTGCGGATCCAATTGTCGAAGAGATCCTGCTGCTGCATTGCGCGGATTGGCCAAAAGAGGCTCTTCTGCCTTTTCCCGCTGCTGGTTCAAAAGCTGAAAATCCTGATGAGTCAGGTAAACCTCACCCCTAATTTCCAATACTTTATCCAAAGGATTATCAATAGAATGAGGAAGATCGGCAATTGTTTTGACATTTTGGGTGATATCCTCACCCGTCTCCCCATCTCCCCGTGTTGCCGCAGTCTTTAATTGACCATCGATATAAACCAGAGAACAGGAAAGCCCATCAATTTTTGGACTTGCCATCAACTCAATACTTTCCTCTTCCCCTAACCCCAGGAAACGGCGCACGCGCGCAACAAACTCACGCACATCTTCTTCATCAAAAGCATTATCCAGTGATAACATGGGAAAACGATGAAGTACTTTGGAAAAACCTTTTGCAGGCCTGCTGCCCACGCGATAAGAAGGACTTTCTGGAAGAATAAGAAGTGGAAAACGGGATTCTATTTCTTTATTGCGAATGCGCAATTTGTCGTAAGTGGCATCATCCACAAAGGGTGAATCAAATTCATAATAAGCTCGATCATATTCTGCAATAAGCGTGGATAAATGCTTCAATTCCAGAGCTGCTTCATCAGCAGTCAATTGACCAACGGGAATGACAGAAGTATCTTTCATATTATTATCTTACCCTGCAAAATGATTTTGGATACGTCAGGTTTGATACAGATTGAAGCGAAAAGGAAAGACTCATGTCAAGTGCCCCGTTATCTTATAAAGAATTAGCACGTTACTACGATCTGATTTATACGTTCAAGGATTATCAAAAAGAAGCTGAAAAAGTACGGACAATTATTGAAAAATTTAAAAAATCAGAAGGCCATGAGCTGCTGGATGTGGCTTGTGGCACAGCCAGGCATCTTTTATTCCTTCAAGACTCTTACCAATGTACGGGCGTGGATATGAGCGGTGAAATGCTGGAGATCGCCAAAAAAAAACTTCCCCATCTTGAATTCAGGGAAGAGAATATGATCCATATGCGTTTAGAGAAGCAGTTTGACATTATCACCTGTCTTTTCAGTTCCATTGGGTACGTCAAAACCTGGAAGAATCTTCAAAAAACCTGGGAAACGTTTGCGTTTCACTTAAAAAAAGGGGGCGTCGCTGTGGTAGAGCCGTGGTTTACCAGAGAACAGTATAAAATCGGACTGCCTTGCATGACGACCTATGAAGATGAAAATATCAAGATTGCACGACTGAACGTTGCCAATGCAGAGGGTAATATATCAGTGATGGACATGCACTATCTTGTGGCTGAAAAAGATCAGGAAGTGAAGTATTTTCAAGATCATCATGAGATAGGAATGTTTGGTATTGATCAAACTCTCGAAATCATGAGGCGCGCAGGGTTTAACGCTGAATTTTCTCCCGATGGGTTAATGCGCGACCGGGGAATTTATATAGGTGTTAGAAAATGAATCTCCCTAAACGCTATTGAAAAAGACTCTCAGGGGAGAAATTAAAGCCTAACGGCGAAACATCTCAAATTCCACAACTTTGCTCAAACGCTCCAATGGATCACCAAAGTCAGATAACGCCGCAAGACGATCTAAGAAGTCAAACAAATCAAACTGAGACATCATAAAAAATAAAAAAATATTATTTGATAATAATTATATAAATTGATACTTATGTGATAATTTTTATTTAACGAAAGAGAATAAAAGTTCAAATTAAATTTTTCTTATATTTGGTTGATTTCTATCATTTCAGTTTTTTCTGCTCAACCTTCTTATCAAGAAAGACCTAAGCTAGGATTTCTTCCGACAGGTGAGATCTATAGAATTGATCATCATTCTGATCCCAATAGTGTCAATATTTCACTATTTACAACCTCGCTACCCGTCACTTTTTAAAAATCTCAAACTTTGGGGTTTTTGGCCTACCTTTTTTGAGGAAAAGTCTTATGAATATAAAGGAAATCATTTTCTATAATTAAGAAATTGTATCGCTTGATATTTCTTTGTTTCCCTTAATTTCTAAAGCATTTTTAAAAAGTGACGCGTAGCGAGATTTACAACTAAGTTTGAATCCTTTGAAAAATGGAAATTTATTTCTGCACATAATATTAGAGGATGTTTCCCTTGGGGATCTTTAGAATAATTCCTTTTTAGGAACATTAAAAAGGAAATTGATTTCATTCTACTTGGGTACGATGGCGGATGGGGTGGGATTCGAACCCACGAAGAGCTTGCACCCTTGCCGGTTTTCAAGACCGGTGCCTTCAACCGCTCGGCCACCCATCCAACATATGGTTTGATACAGCCTCTCTCTTGCAGCGTCAAGGGGTGTTCTATAGTTTCCAATGTGTATCTTACATGAGTTACAACGATTTTTTCTGGGTTTTAAAGTGGAAGTGTGTTAGTGCTGAATGTAAACTTACTGAAGGAAAACCCTTGTGACAAAATCAGTAACATACAAAGAAGCATATATCAACTCAAATCCCGTTGATTTGATTGAAGAAACAATTGTTTCAGAAGATTGGTCCTATCATCGCCTGAGTCATGATGAAATCATTTTTGAAATTCCTGGTCGCTGGGGAGATTACCGGTTCCAATTTGTTTGGCAAGAAGAGGTAAGAGTTCTTCAATTTTACTGTATTTTCGATATGCGCGTTCAGCCCAAGAATTTATCTAATGTGCATGAGCTTCTAGCGCTTGTGAATGAGCGCTTACCTCTGGGGCATTTTGAAATTTCCCCTGATGAGGCCATGCCCACGTATCGTTACAGTCTTCTTTTATTGAGTCTCAACACACTGACAACAGATTACCTGGAAGAACTGATCAATATTGCTCTTGTGGAATCAGAGCGATTCTATCCAGCTTTTCAGTTCGTTATTTTGGGAGGAAAATCCGCTAAGGAAGCCGCATCTGTGGCGATGCTTGAAACTTTGGGAGAAGCATGAGTTTTACATTAAAGTCTGTTGCTTTAGTAGGTTGCGGCAATATGGGGGGGGCTTTACTGCGCGGTTGGCTTCGAAAGAAATTCATTGAAAATATTTATATTATAACGCCTCGCCAAGAATCCGTTTCTCCTTATTTAGAGACGAATAATGTAAGATGGATTCCTCACCCTTCCCAATTAGATGAAAAACCAGAATGCATTATTCTGGCTGTCAAGCCTCAAGTACTGGGACAGATATTGGATGATTATCAGCGATTCGTTTCGAATGAGACACTTTTCATTTCTGTCGCTGCAAGCAAGACAAAAAAATTCTTTAAAACTCACCTCGGCGATCATGTTAAAATAGCACGATGTATGCCCAATACACCTGCTGCGGTTGGTTTGGGCGTGACTCTTGCGGTAGCTGATCCTTTGCTTTCTGCACAGCATCGCCTTTATATAAAGCAGCTTATGAGCGCTGTTGGTCTTGTGCAATGGTTTGACGATGAAGCCATGATTGACGTTGGAGGTGCTGTGACAGGTTGTGGACCTGCCTATGTCTTCCAGTTTATTGAAAGTCTGTCGGAAGCAGCGCTTTCTTGCGGGCTTAAACTGGATCTAGAAAATATACAGAATCTTGTGCAAACCATGGTAATGGGAAGTATGACCTATCTCACTCATTCAGGGAAACCAGCCGCTGTCTTGCGTCGCGAAGTCACGAGTCTTCATGGTATGACAGAGGCTGCCCTTAATATTATCGCGGGGGCTGAAGGGTTGACAGAATTACTGACAAAAGGCATAGCCGCAGCTGTGCAGCGTGCTCAGGAAATGAGCAACGACAAATGACTGAATCTGATTCTTTCGTTGAAGATCAGCAAATTATTTTGTCCACACTTGAATTATTAAAGACTGTTCCTTGGGAAAACCTCAGCCTTATAAGCGTTGCGCAGGCGATGAGATTATCTCCCCTGATCCTTTATCAACGTTTTATGACTAAAGCCGATTTATTGAAGGGAATTCTGCGATATATGGATGAAAAAACGCTGGAATCCTATGGAGAGGGCGATGAAGGGGCTTCTCCAGGGGACGCGCTTTTCGATCTTGTGATGTGTCGCCTTGAAAGTCTGGAGCCTCATAAAGACGCTATACGCTCTTTGTCTTACGGATTATGGCATACACCCTGCAATGCCCTTGAAGCTTATCCCTCAGCTTTAGAATCTCTTCGATGGATGCTTGAAGTTTCTCATATTTCTACCGCGGGAATTTTGGGGATGATTAAATTAAAAGGTTTTGCTATAGTGTATACGGTTATCATAAAAACCTGGCTGGAAGATACGGCGGGGGATCTGTCAAAAACGATGTTGACAGTTGACAGACTTTTAAAACAGGTTGATCCTTTTTTGAGGGGGATGTAGACTTGTATCAAATCAGCCAGCTTTGTTGATTGTTGAGTGATAAAAACAAAATTTAGGGGGTAGGAAAAATGGTTGCGGGAAATTTTAATTCAATGGGAGCAAATCCTTTCAAACTTTTTGAACAAATGAAACTTCCTCAGTTTGATTATGATACAGCTATCTCTGCTTGCTGCAAGAACGTGGATGCTATATCTGAGGCACAAAAAAAAGCAATGGAAATGATTTCTACAGTGAGTCAAATGCAGACAGATTTTGCACGTAGCGCTATTCAGGAAGCTGGTCAATTTATGAAAAGCTTTACAAGTGCCAAGACTCTGGAAGAAAAGACGCAGTTGCACCGTGATGCCATGAAAGATGGAGTAGAAAAATTCATGTCCCATAGTCGTGGAGTGGCAGAAAAATTAACCAAATCGCACAAAGATATGACGGCTCATGTGGGAAAATCCTGGAATGAAAATATGAAGCACGCGAAAGAAACAATGAAGGCTTCTTCGAAAAAAGGCTGATGTATCCTTTAAGGTGAATGTTTAAAAAATTGGAAAAGACCTCACGTTTATCTTTGTGAGGTCTTTTTTATCAAGGCTGTCTCATTTTTGATCGATTAATTTTAATTTTTTTCTTATGTTTGCTATTACATTAAAAAATGTTTAACATTTTTTTTAACATGTGGTACTCATTAAGTGATTATATTAAATATAGCTAAAAACCTTTAAAATGGTTATATTATGGATAATTTTTAAGAGGATTATTCCATGACCTATTCATTAGATTTTAGACTTCGTGTTTTATCTGTAAAAAAGAAGAAAAATTTGAGTTTTGCTGAAACGGCGGATCTCTTTGGTGTTGGAGTGACCAGTCTTGTCAGATGGGTCAAGAAGCCTGAGCCTCAGACACATCGTCATAAACCAGCCACTAAGCTTAATATGGATGCCCTTAAAGAAGATATACAGCTTTATCCTGATGCTTATCAGTACGAGAGAGCAGAACGTCTTGGTGTGAGCTCTATGGGGATATGGCACGCTTTAAAACGCTTGAATGTGACCTATAAAAAAAACGCTCAAACATCCCAAGGCCGATCCAGAAAAGCGTGCTACTTTTTGTCAAGAGCTGAAAGCTTATGAAGAAGCAGGGCATCCTATCATTTCTCTTGATGAATCTGGATTTGCACACCATATGCCACGCACTCATGGTTATTCTCCAAAAGGAAAGAGATGTGAGGGGATTCATGATTGGGGAGCAAAGGGACGAACGAATGTCATCGGCGCCTTATTCCAAGGTCTGCTATTGACCGTGAGCTTGTTCTGCTTCTCGATTAATACCGAGGTGTTTACACAATGGATCATTGACGATTTACTTCCGAAACTGCCTCCTAAAAGCGTCCTTATTTTGGATAATGCCACCTTTCATAAGGGAAAAGCGATGCAAAAAGCAATTGCTGAGGCAGGGCATATCGTGCTGTATCTGCCTCCTTATTCTCCAGACTTTAATCCCATCGAGCATAAATGGGCACAAGCAAAAGCAATTAGACGCAAAAAAAGGTGTTCTATCGAGCAATTATTTCAGGATAATAAAATATGACCGTTTTATATGTTGTTAGCTATAATAAACAGAGAGATCAGGGAATGAAAAAAATTTCTAAATTTGGGGCATTGGCTGTAAGTTTTGTCACTTTAGCGCACACTGTGAAATCTGCAGAGATATCCCACAACATAAATGTCGGTGTTGGAGCAGGCTGGACTTATGGTCGGTTTAATTTCAGAGCCGCAGAGTTTGATCCTGGCAGTAATACGACCTTAAATAGGGAATTTGATTTAGGGAAAAATTCGTTCGCCAGTGATGCTTCTCTTGGATATCGGCTGCGCTGGAAAAATATTATGGGGGGCATAGAAGCTGACTACCTTTTTATGGGCTTAAAGAGAACGGGCAATCCCAATAGTCTGAGCGACGGGTCAAGTTCAAGACCTTCAACTATAAAATCCAACGGAGCCTTTGGCGCTGTCTTGAAGCTTGGTTATTACCTGAAAGATGACTTTGTTGTTTATGCCGGAGCAGGAGTTGAAAACCGCAAATTCAAAATCCAATACCTTATTCAAGACCAACCGGAAAATAGTGTGGCCAGGAATTATACTCAAACGGCTTTTGCAGGCCGCCTCGGATTTGATTTTACTGTCTCCCCTTATATGGTCGTAGGAGCGGAATATCGCAAAGCATTCTATAATGGCCAAACCATACAAACAGGGACAACGACATTAAAATTTCAGCCAGAAACATTAGATACTCTTCTATTAAATGTGCGCTTTACCTTTAATTTACCCACAATAAAAAGTCCTATATAAGTAAAAGGAAACTTTCATGAATTATAAAAAATATCTCATTTTAAGTAGTTCTGTGTTGATCAGCATTTTTTCTTTTGAGGGTCTTGCAGCTCTCCCTAATAATCCTGATCGATGTGCGTCTCAATGTACAGAAGCTGGTTGTAAAAAAAACGCAAGGCTTGCTGAAAATTGTGCTATTTGGTGTAATGGGCTTGCCAAATATCAAGCAAAATTCCAGGCTTGTTCGAAATACGTCTCTCCTTCCCAACTCGCCGTGCTGAACCCTCCTGTTGCTCCACCTTTACAAGCAAATGCAGAGAGTCTCGTCAAAAAGAAAGTAAAAATTCAACAATTAAAAACGACCATCGACCAATTACAGGCGAACATTGCACAGTTACGTAGAGGCGAAAGTGGTGGTGGTGGTCCGAGCGATCCTGTTTTAGAACAGAAAATAGAGAACTTTATAGAAACTGTCGGTCAGGCTGGCAAGATTCCTCTAAAAAATGATGACAACACGCGTTCAAAAATTTATAAGATTATGGACGAAATTACAGAGAAGAGGGATGTGAAAGCAGCCGATAAACTTTATACTTTTTTATTGCAGGCAGCAAACTCAAACGATGCGAATCGTTCTGATAGTGCTATAGCTATACTCAATAGCGTACTGCCAGATGAGATAAAGAAGGCCGCACAAAGATCAGAAGATAAAGGACATCAGACTCTCCTCGATGAATATCTTCAGGCAGGACAAGCTGCTTCTGATGCTGAAGTTGCGGCGATTAGAAACGAGATCAGCATCCGCCCTATTACACAGATAGCTTCTGCAAAAATCTTACTTTTATTCACACCACAAGCTTTAAGTTCTCTAGCAAAGAGTGAAATTAATACGATAAGGTCTAATATTCCTAATTTAACTATCATTCAACGCAAAGTCTTGTTAAAAAAGCTGGAACCCTTTGTGGGCGATATAGTGAAAGCCGCCCAAAGTGAAGGGGCTAAAGGTACTGTGCCACAACAGATTTTTAAAGACGTGTTCGAATCTATTAAAGATAATGTTCCCGTCAGAGACTTTCCTCCTCCCTCTACTTACCAAGCAAGGTCACAGATAAATGTTTTAAATGGCAGCTGGTTAACAAAGAGTGCATCAGGAATTGTCCCTGTAGAAGATCGTCTGGTATTTGCTGGCCAGGTCGTCGAGGAGGAAAAACAAAGGCTTGTAACCCTTGGATATGCCAATCCAGGAGAGGTCAATTCCATTATAGGTGAACGCCTACTGAAACCTGGATCAACGTCTCTGGAAGCCGCTATCGTAGCTTTTAAAAACGGAAAAATCCCAATTATCCGGGATGGCACAAACAGCCCCCCTGAACAGCCACCACGATTCGATCAGGCTCAATTGGACGCCCAAATTAATAGGTTAACAAGATTCTTTCTCTTTACGCGCCCGGACGCTCAAAAAATCTTGGGCTATATGATGGAACCCGGTAATATACCGAAGTCCATGTCTTTAGCAAGACAAGAAGTTCTCAAGCGAGAGGAAACCTATAAGGCAGCTCCAGGCGCTGAACCTCTTACTCCTCTTGACGTTATAAGAAGAAATGCAAATCCTGCCATCCCTAACCAAGTTGGCGCCAGGGATGTCTTAAAGTACATGCTTGACCATCTGGATATACTGACTGTTGCCGAGGCACAAATAAGTATGGCAGGTGGGCCAGTGCTCCCCCTTATGCCAGAAGCTTTACAAGTACTTGTTATACAACCGCTCCCAGTAGGAAAAGTAGCAGGAGGCCTACCATCCCCTCCTATAGGCACTAGAGCGGCAGTTAAAAATGCCTTCAAAGCAAATGAGCTGGCAGCATTACAAACAGGTCCCAGAGGTCACTATAGTCTAGACCAAGCTCGCTTGATTCTCAGTATTATGATGATGAAACCCGATACTACTGCTTTGCAAGCAGTGTACGCATTGAGAGTTGCCGCAGCGGATAATCCAGCTCTATACAATAGTAGGCAAATTTTTGGCCTTGATGGTCCAGGATACCCACGTCCTGGAACTTGAGTAACCCAAGCTGTAAATTTTATAGCTCATTTACTTTAATTTTTTTCACATTGTCATCTCCGCATAGACGGAGATGACAAGCTGTTGGTGCGTGTTTTTGAACTTGTGGACACTTGAAAAAGATAAAGTTTTATTCGTATAAAATTCATCTGCATATTTTGTATAGTAATCAAGAGAAGTCATCAAAATAACAGTCTTTAATCGTCTTTCTGCTTTTCCTCATCTATAATTTTTTTAGACTTTTTTCCAAAATTACCAAAAATAGATTGCAGGAATGTCCGATCATCTCCTGGATTGGGCGTTACACGGCGTACAGGAACAATGTCATGACCATGACCATCTTCCTCTCGCACTTCCCGCACTTTTCCCTGAGCATCGAATCGAATGAGATAAAGCTTTTGTGCAGTTTCCTGAGGCGTAAAAAAAGAAACGCTTTCTGTAACCTTATAATTATAAACCCAGGTATTTTCATCAAAAACAGCGATCGTAGAAGGAGAGCCAATCAACCTTAGAACTTCCTCTTTATCCTGAACGCCTGGTTTAATTTTTGCTATTTGCTCTGGATCTGGAAGCTTGCCGCGATGATCAATGCGCGCTGTGCATCCTGAAACGACGAGAAGAGCCATAAGGGAAAAGAAAAGACGAGGGTATAATTTTTTATTCATAAGAAATTCCCATACAAAATTCAGAATTATTTCCACTTTGCATGAGGATATTAAAAAGTCAACCAGCTTGAAGAACAAACAGAATTTCATCACTGAAGAGGAATCATTATAAGACTCCTCTTCAGGACAAGCAGAAACTATTTTGAAGAAAAATTTCTCATTTGGTTATTCATTTTATACTGATCACTTTCCATGTAATAACCTACAGAATCTTTATCGACATGTTGTTTGAAATCACACTTAAACATATCCACCCTTTTTCCAGTGCTCGGGCAAGAACACTCCTTATCACGACAAGAATCACTGGCACATCCCGTCAGAAAAATAGCCGTCATGATCATAAAAAAATTTCTTGAAAACATCTTTATCTCCTCTATTCGTGTGTTAAGCATCCAAATTTGAGACTTTAAGAGCGTTAGCCTGAATAAAATCACGCCGCGGCTCGACCACATCTCCCATCAAAGTGGAAAAGACTTCTTCAGCCTCATCAACATGAGAAATTTTCACCTGTAAAAGTGTCCGCGCATTGGGATCCAGCGTTGTTTCCCACAACTGTATCGCGTTCATCTCTCCTAACCCTTTATATCTCTGGATTGTAACCCCTTTACGAGCTTGCTCCATAATCGTTTCAATCAGATCCACAGGACCGGAAACAGAGCTTTTCTTGTCTTTCAGCAACAATGTCAAAGCCTTTCCATAAACTTCCTGTAAATCCACCGTTATTTCAGATAAACGACGCCCATCAGCGCTTTTGATCAAGGCATGAGATAAGCTATATTGCTCGCTGACACCGCGAACGATCCGACGAAGAGTAATAACTTCTTCTGAGAAATCCGCTTGCCAGTCACCCACCTCTTCTGGCAATCGAAGATTATTTAATCTCTGCACCAGAGCTTGGGCTGTTTTTTCGCACGGATCCGTAAAAATTCCTGCAATAGCCGCCTGAGTCACAATATGGGCAGAACCAACTTTCCCAGCTATCGCCAGAATAAGGTTCCGAGCCTTTCGTGCTTGAGCAATAATATCTTGCAAATGCGCTCCTGCGATTTGTTCGCCGGCTCCCGATCTTAAGACAGCTCCATCATTCAGGGAAGAAAGAAGATAATCTTCCAGAGTTTTTTCATTTTTCAAATATATAACAGATTGGCCACGCTTAACGCCAAACAGGGGAGGTTGAGCAATATAGAGAAACCCCCGCTCAATGAGCTGAGGCATTTGTCGATAAAAGAAAGTGAGCAAAAGCGTTCGAATATGGCTTCCATCCACATCAGCGTCCGTCATAATGATAATTTTATGATAACGTACCTTATCAGGATTAAATTCTTCAGGCCCAATTCCTGTCCCTAGAGCTGTAATCAACGTACCGATTTCTACAGAACTGAGCATCTTGTCAAAACGTGCGCGCTCAACATTGAGAATTTTTCCCTTTAAAGGCAAAATAGCCTGGAATTTCCTGTCCCTCCCGCCTTTGGCTGACCCTCCTGCACTATCTCCTTCAACGAGAAATATCTCACTTTTTGCAGGGTCTCTTTCCTGACAATCTGCCAATTTTCCTGGTAAAGAGGCAAGGTCAAGGACTCCCTTACGACGTGTCAATTCTCGCGCCTTACGAGCCGCTTCACGGGCCGTGGCTGCTTCCACCACTTTGGCAATAACTTTTTTAGCTTCGTTGGGATGTTCTTCAAACCATTGATTCAATCGATCGTTGACCAAGCCTTCGACAACCGGTCGAACCTCAGAAGAAACAAGCTTGTCTTTTGTCTGGGAAGAAAATTTGGGATCAGGCACCTTGACAGAAACAATACACGTCAAGCCTTCACGACTGTCTTCTCCTGAGAGGGTGATTTTCTCTTTTTTTGCAATACCGCTTGTTGTTGCATAATTATTGACAACCCGAGTCAGCGCTCCTTTAAATCCTGCCAGGTGAGTCCCGCCATCTCTTTGAGGAATATTATTGGTAAAGCACAAGATGGATTCATGATAACTATCCGTCCATTCAAGAGCCACTTCAATGCTAATTCCCTCTCGCTCTCCTGCCACAACAATCGGTTCAGGAGTAATCGCGTTTTTACTGCGATCCAGATACTTGACGAAAGCCGCAACCCCGCCTTCATAATGCAATTCAACAATCCTGGGTTCCGTTTCACGCAAGTCTTTTAAAAACAGTCGCACGCCGGAGTTCAAGAAAGCAAGTTCTCGAAAACGATGCTCAAGGGTAGCGAAATCAAAATCCGTCATGGTAAAGGTCTCTTTGGAAGGCTTAAAGGTAACCTGTGTCCCGCTTTTCCCCGGTGCATCCCCTACAACAGCCAAAGGTGCTTCTGTATCTCCATGGCGAAAGCGCATGGTATATTCCTTGCCATTTTGCCAAATCGTCAGATCCAGAACTTCAGAAAGAGCATTGACAACGGAAACACCGACGCCATGAAGTCCTCCTGAAACCTTATAGGAATTCTGATCAAATTTTCCCCCAGCGTGAAGCTGGGTCATGATCACTTGAGCAGCCGAAACACCTTCTTCTTCGTGTATGCCTACAGGAATGCCACGTCCATTATCGGTGACCGTTACTGAGCCATCAGCATTCAGGCTTATTTCAATCAGGTCACAGTGACCGGCAAGAGTTTCGTCAATTGCATTGTCAACAACCTCATAAACCATGTGATGGAGACCAGAGCCATCATCCGTATCACCAATATACATTCCTGGCCGTTTCCGCACAGCGTCAAGTCCACGCAACACTTTGATTGAGTGCGCTCCGTATTCTTCCGACTCCAACGCATCCTGATGATTTTCGGGCTCACTCATAATCAATTTCACTCCATTTGTTCAGTTTTCAGCAGAATATATCATAGCATTCTCTATACGCAAATGCTGTACTTGCTTCTGAAAGGGTTTAAATAATTCAGGATCTGTTCCTGTCATCCAGGCCTGAATTTTAAGCAAAAGAATTTCTTCAAATAATGCCTCTCGCCGTTTTTCATCCAGATGTGCAATGATTTCATCCAGAAGCATCAAGGTCACACCTGTTCCCTGAAGGCTCTGCAATCGCGCGGTTGCAAAAACAATAGAAATCAGCAAGGCTTTTTGCTCACCGGTGGAACAGAAAGAGGCTTCACAATTTTTTTCGCGATAGGTCGCCGTAAAATCGCTGCGATGTGGGCCAAACGAGGCGCTCCCGCTTTCCCTGTCCTGCCGCCGGAAAGATTTGAGGGCTTCCCTGAACCTTTCTTCTGTCTCCAAAGCTGAATATTCCATCAGCCATGATTCCATCTGTCCTGTCAATGCAAGTTCAGCTTGAGGAAAAATTCCCAATGTCCATGCCTTTTCCTGCCGAAGACGTTCAATAAACTGAAGCCGTGCAGCACATATCGCCACTCCTTCAGCTGACATTTTAGCTTCCAGCGCTTCAAACCAATGAGAATCCGTCCCTCCATATTTAAGCAAACGACCTCGCTCTCGCATATAATGTTCGTATCTTGTAACACGAGAAGCATGTGCAGAATCAAAACTATAAACCAAGCGGTCAAGAAACCGGCGACGCGTTGTTCCTCCTTCCTGAAATAAACGATCCATCTGAGGCGTCAACCATAAAACGTGTATATAGTCGCTGAGCAAGTTCTGAGACTTTAAAAGTTCTCCCCCTATTTTAACAAGGCGCCGCTCCTTCCCGTCTTGAACGTCAAGAGCTGTTCCAATATCCCATGTCCCCTGGGGACTGTATAATGTTCCGGCTACACCCCACAAACGTAAAAAATCTTTTTTCTGTTCTTCATGCTCTCCCCTGTGCGTCACTTCATTCAATTTTGCTCGCCTGAGTCCCCGTCCCGGCGACAGAAAGGAAATAGCTTCCAAAACATTGGTTTTTCCTGCACCGTTAAAGCCCGTTAAAACCACAGGGCGCGGATCACATGTCAGGTGCATCGAACGGTAATTTCGGAAATCTGTCAGCACAAGACGTGTAAGACCATACATTTCAGAAAGAGATATCAGAGATCAAGGATGGAGAGGACTAAGGAAATTTTAAAATTTCTGATTTTTAACATTCGATTCTCAATTTCCGATCTATGATTGAAAAATATCAAAACTGATACTACTGTACTTGATAACATGAAGGAAGAATAATTTATGGATATCATCCCTTTTCTTATGAAACTTGTGGTTTATGGACTTCCCATTGTCTTGGCCATCACTCTGCATGAAGCTGCTCATGGATTTGTGGCACTTCAATGCGGAGATAATACGGCGCTGAGGGCAGGACGCGTCAGCTTTAATCCCCTTCGCCACGTCGATCTCTTTGGAACGATCATCCTTCCCGGCTTGCTGCTGATCTCCCATGCGCCCTTTTTATTCGGTTACGCTAAACCTGTTCCTGTCAATTTCGGACGCTTGCGCCATCCGCGCAAGGATACAATCCTCGTTGCATTCGCCGGACCTTTCACCAATTTTGTGCTCGCCTTTATCTCAGCTTGCCTGTTTCATCTGCTTGAATTTGTGCCAGAAGCCTTGAGACTTCCTTATATTGATCTGCTCAAAACCTCTGTAACCATTAACGTTGTGCTGGGAATTTTCAATATGCTTCCCCTGCTACCGCTGGATGGTGGACGCGTTCTGACAAGCCTTCTCCCGCGAAAACTAGCAATACCGTTTGCACAATCCGAAAGATGGGGAATGTTCATCCTTATGGGCTCTATTATTATTTTACCCTTGATTCTTTCCCAATTTAGTATCAAGTTTAATCCTGTAGCATGGCTACTTGGACCTCCCATTGACAGTACGATCAAAATAATTGCCAAATTGGCATTGATCGGTTCGTAATTTTGAAGAAGGATCAGAAATATGGGTTTTAGCACAAGTCATCTTCTTTTAGTCATTTTTGCGGCTCTTCTCTTGTTTGGAGCCGGTCGCCTCCCTCAAATCATGAGTGATTTCGCGCGTGGTATCCGCGCTTTTAAAAAGGGGATATCAGAAGAAGAAACGCCCCCTGTATTATCCAGAGATGATACAAACACCAAATAAGTACACGACCTGAGAGAAAATTGAATGATAGAATTGGGCAGCCTTGGAGAGATTTTTATTATCCTGATTGCCGCTCTTGTTCTAATCGGCCCCCGTGAGATGCCCCAACTCTTGCACACTCTTGGAAGATGGTCGCAAAAAATACAAACGCTCAGCGCAAGCTTGCGTCAGGGATTGGATCATTACATCCAGGAAGGAAAATTTGAAGAGTATCAAAAATCCATAAATCAGGAGAAACTTCAGCAATCCACAGAACAGGATCAGCAAAGGGAAATGCGTTCTTCTTCTTCGGAGCATGATCATGAACACGTTTGAACCTTCTTCCGCAACGCCCCTTATTGACCACCTTATAGAACTGCGGCGCCGTTTATTATGGGCCGTGTGTGGTTTTATTCTTTCTTTTGTCGGGTGCTATCAATTTTCACATGAAATTTTTGCTTTTCTGGTTAAACCACTGGCAACCGCTTTCGAAGGGATTGAGGATCGCCGACTTATTTATACAGGATTAGCAGAAGCTTTCATGACGTATCTAAAAGTTTCACTGTTTACAGCTTCTCTCATCACATTTCCCTTATTTGCTATCCAGATTTGGCTTTTTATTGCACCAGGGCTTTATCCTTTGGAAAAGCGTGCTTTCCTACCTTTTTTAATCGCAACGCCGATTTTATTTTTATCAGGGGCTGCTTTTGCTTATTACCTGATCATTCCACCCGCATGGAAATTTTTTCTTCATTTTGAAACGCCCCAGATTGAGGGTGTTCTTCCTATTCAACTGGAAGCACGCATCAGTGAATATCTTGCCATTGTCATGCAACTGGTTCTTGCTTTTGGTATTTCTTTTCTGTTACCTCTTCTGCTTGTTCTTTTAGGGCGGATCGGCATTGTAAAAGCTCGTACGTTGACAAAAAGCCGACGATATGCCTTTTTAATGATCCTTATTCTAGCAGCCATTATTACGCCGCCTGATATTCTCAGTATGTTGGGTCTCGCTTTGCCTTTATATTTGTTGTATGAAGTGGCTATATTTATTGTTCACCTTTCAGAAAAACAGGAAGTTGCAGATGATACTTCTGTTCAGAGCTAAGAGTTAAAAAAATGCTGGATATTAAATGGATCAGGGAAAATCCCGAACTTCTTGATAAAAGTTTAAAGCGGCGTTATCAGGAACCCATGAGCGCTCATATTATCGAAATTGATACCTTGCGTCGCTCAGCGCAAACGCGGCTACAAGAACTCCAGAACGAACGTAATGCCCTTGCCAAAGCTATCGGAGAAGCCAAACGCCAGGGCAAAGATGTGCCAGATTTGGCACAAAAAGCGTCCGCTCTCAAGGAAATGGCTCCAGCGATAGAAGAGGAAGAACGACTTCATGCTGATCGATTGCATCTTCTTCTCAGTCAACTTCCCAACGTTCTGGACGATGTTGTCCCCGAAGGACGAACAGATTCAGAGAACATAGAAATTCGAAAGTGGGGAACGCCACGTACGTTTGATTTCACACCCTTACCCCATTATGAAATCGGTGAAAAATTACAGGGCATGGATTTTGATACCGCCACAAAAATTTCCGGTGCTCGTTTTGTTGTCCTCAAAGGAGCTTTAGCTCGGCTTGAGCGCGCTCTGGGACAGTTTATGCTAGATCTGCATACCCAGGAATTTGGCTATCAGGAAGTTTCCCCTCCACTGCTCGTGCGGGATGACGCTGTTTATGGCGTAGGACAGCTGCCCAAATTCAGAGAAGATCTGTTCCAGACCTCGGACGGACGATGGCTTATTTCTACAGCAGAAGTTTCACTGACTAATCTGGTACGGGAAAGAATCCTGGATGAGGGAAGCCTCCCTCTTCGCTTCACAGCTTTTACACCCTGTTTTCGGTCAGAAGCGGGTGCAGCCGGTCGGGATACTCGAGGCATGATCCGCCAGCACCAATTCCATAAAGTTGAACTTGTCAGTATCGTTCATCCCGATGCTGCAGAGACAGAACATCAGCGCATGGTGAACGCCGCAGAAACGGTTTTACAACGCCTGGAAATTCCCTATCGCGTTATGTTGTTGTCATGTGGTGATACGAGTGGCGCGTCACGCCGAACCTATGATCTTGAAGTCTGGTTACCGGGAGAAAATATGTATCGAGAGATTTCAAGCTGTTCAAATTGTGGTGATTATCAGGCACGTCGGATGCAGGCACGCTTTCGCCCCAAAAATGACACAGGGAGTAAAAATACTACTGAGTTTGTGTTTACCCTCAATGGATCAGGCGTTGCTGTAGGGCGTGCGCTCATTGCTGTCATTGAAAACTATCAAAACAGTGACGGTTCAATGACAATTCCAGAAGCCTTGAGACCTTATATGAAAGGCATGAAAAGGATTTCTATTCATGATTAAAATAATGCATCAAAAGCCGCGCATTCTTATCTCTAATGATGACGGTATCCATGCCGCGGGTCTTAAAGTCCTCGAAGATATTGCATCCTCAATGACCGATGACATCTGGATTGTCGCGCCTGAATGGGAACAAAGCGGCGCGGCTCATTCTCTCTCTATCGGTCGTCCTCTTCGTTTTCGCGAATTGGGTCCAAAGCGCTATACAGTCAACGGAACTCCTACGGATTGTGTAATGATCGCCGTCAACAAACTGATGACCGAGTGCCGCCCTGATTTGATGTTATCCGGCGTCAATCATGGAGCTAATTTAGGAGAAGACGTTACTTACTCTGGGACAGTTGCAGCCGCTATGGAAGCAACCCTTCTTGGTATTCCTGCTATTGCCCTCAGTCAATCGCTTTTGACTGATCATGAAAATGCCTATGATCCCGCTCGTCACTATGGCCCCCTTCTCGTCAAAAAGCTCATTTCCCAAACATGGCCTCGTCATGTCCTGATCAATATTAATTTTCCTGATATCAGTGTCGATAAAATTCAGGGAGCTCGTGTTGTACGTCAAGGATTACGCAATATTAATGATAATCTCGTCAAATGGAAGGACCCTCACGGAAAACCCTTTTTCTGGATTGGTGGAAATCGCGATGATTCTCCTACAGAAGAAGAAACCGATTTGGAAGCTATCCACCAGGGCGCTATTTCCATTACACCTCTTCACTTAGACTTGACCCATCATTCAACTTTAGAAACCCTTAAACTTGCTTTTATATGATCATGAAAACTATTTCCTGTCTTCTTTCTGTTGCGTTTCTACTGACAGCCTGTTGGCAAAGAACGTCCCCTCCTGCTCCTGTGTCTTATGGTTACCATGAGCCATCAGCAGCAACATCATCTCAATCGGAAGCCATCAGTCCTTCTCCCGTCATTGAAGCGACCGGACAATCCATTATAGAACAAGAAACTATTCAACAGGAAGAAATCCCTGCCGCTAAAGAATCGCTCGTTCAACCACAGCATGAGGAACCGCAAAAAAAGACTCACTCTTCCGATAAACCTTCTCCCAGGATAATTTCTGAAGAAAATAACGATCATGATATTGCTCCTTCTCAGAAACCCAAGAGAAAAAAGCTTTCAGCCGCTGAGCGCGAGAAGGAGCTCGAGGCTCAATTTTCTTCTCTTGAAGAACCAGCCTTACCCACAAACTCTCCTAAAATCAAAGAAGACGCTGCTGTGAAGAAAACTTCTGCGTCCTTGGAAAAAGATTCAGAAAAAAGTAGAAAAAACACTGGGGATTTCTCTCAGGAAGAATCCTCTTCACCCTCTAAAAAAGAAACAACTGTTGCCACTTCTGAAGAAGCAGATCAACCCCGAAAATCTGTCTCTAAATTTTCCTGGCCTGTAAAGAGAGAAATCATTGGCCATTTCAGCCAGGAAAAAGGAAAAGTGAAAAATGACGGCATTAATATTGCGGCTCCCAAGGGTACACCGATTGTCGCCGTAGAAGAAGGGATCGTCGTTTATGAAGGTAATGAAATGCAAGGGTTTGGTAATCTTGCTCTCTTGAAGCATCCGGGAGGATGGATGAGCGCTTATGGTCATTGTTCAAAGATTTTTGTGAAGCGAGGACAGAAGGTACAAAAAGGCGATCGCATTGCTTTAGTGGGCGATACGGGCAGCGCACGCTCTCCCCAATTGCATTTTCAGCTAAGGAAAAAATCAACTGTGGTTGACCCTTTGCAATACCTGGAGTAAAAATAACAATATTAAATTTAAAATTGAAAGGAATCTCATGTTTACTTCTCCTGCCTATGCGCAAGTCTCTTCATTCATTAGTCCCGAGGTCATGAATTTTGCCCCCATTGTTTTAATCTTTTTGTTAATGTACTTCCTGATTTTGCGTCCTCAAAACAAGAAAGCCAGAGAACACCGTGATATGCTTGGAGGATTGCGTCGCGGCGATCGTGTTCTGACTGCGGGCGGAATTATCGGGATGATCTCTAAAATTGAGAATGAACAGGAAGTTCAGGTAGAGATTGCAGAGAATGTACGGGTACGAGTCGCCAAGGCAACGATTACCCAGGTTTTTTCAAAAACGGAACCCCTGACAACCGAAATGACGTCTCAAAGCAAAAGTGCGCCTGTAACCAAGAGCAATAAACCTACGAAAAGCCCTGCAAAAAAATCTCCTGGCTCCAGAAAAAAAACAGGGTAATAATAACATAAGAATCGAGAATCTTCCCCATGCTTCAGCAATCTTTATGGAAAACTTTCGTTGTTTTAATGGTCTGTACGTTGGGGACTCTTTTTGCGCTTCCCAATATATTAAGTTCTCAAACCCTTGAACGGCTTCCCCAATGGTTCCCGACCCATAAAGTCAATTTAGGGCTTGATCTGCAAGGAGGGTCTCATATCCTGTTAGAGGTAGATCTTAAAGCAGGACTTCATGATCGCTTGAATTTTGTATTGGAAGGGGTACGCAAAGCTTTGCGATCAGAGAAAATAGGGTATCTGGATTTAAGTCTTGCGGGGGAGAGTATTACTTTTAAATTGCGTCATACTGCTGATCTTACCAGAGTCCAGCAAGCAATCCAGAAAACCGATCGTGATTTGGAGATCACCTCTAAAGACGGTATGATTTCAGTTCAGTTTACGTCTTCCTCTCTGACAGAAAGAAAAAAGCATATCATGGAACAATCCATTGAGATTGTTCGACGCCGCATTGATGAGGTAGGCACCCGTGAGCCCCTGATTCAGCGCCAAGGAGATGACCGAATTGTCGTTCAGCTTCCGGGTATTGAGAATCCAGCACGGGTGAAGGAATTATTAGGCAAAACAGCGAAAATGACATTCCGGTTATTGGATAAGGAGATGCCTGAGGTCAGCTCACCTCATGTGACGTTGCCCCCTGGCACCGAGCTCTTGCCTGGAGATGAAAAATCCAAAAAAAACTCTGTTTATTACGTCGTGCGCAAGGAAATTCTGTTGGGCGGAGAGAATCTTGTGGATGCAGCCGTTCATTTTGATGAATATCAGCGACCCACAGTCAGTTTCAGGTTTGACAGCTTTGGTGCCAGTAAGTTTGGCGAAATCACCTCAAAAAATATTGGCCGCCTTCTTGCGATCGTTCTGGATAACAAAGTGATTAGTGCCGCTCGCATTAATTCCACGATTCACGGAAATGGTGTGATTGAAGGAAATTTTACTCTTCCGGAAGCCAATGATCTGGCTCTTTTAATGCGAGCAGGAGCACTCATCGCCCCTTTGACCCCTTTGGAAGAACGTACTGTAGGTCCTGATTTGGGCGCTGATTCTATCCAAGCGGGACAACATGCGACTATCCTTTCAATTCTTATGGTCGCTCTTTTTATGTTGGTCGCTTACTCTCTTTTTGGAATCATTGCGAATATCGCCATGGTCTTCAACCTCATTTTGATGGTTTCTGTTCTCTCTCTGATTGGCGCTACCTTGACTCTCCCTGGTATTGCCGGTATTGCCCTTACTATGGGAATAGCGGTCGATGCCAATGTTCTGATCAATGAACGTATAAAAGAAGAGCTGCGTCTTGGTCGTCGTATGATCCAAGCCATTGATGCCGGTTATAAACGAGCCATGGCAACCATTGTAGACTCAAACATTACAACCCTTATTGGTGCAGGGGGTCTCTTTTTCTTTGGAACTGGCCCCGTCAAAGGATTTGGTGTCACTTTGTCTATTGGCATTCTTGTTTCAATGTTTACAGCTATTACACTCAGTCGCTTGATTGTGGTCTATTGGATACGTTGGTTTCACCCCAAAACACTCGCTATTTGAAAAAAGGACATTGTGAAAATGCGCGGACTAGCTCTTGTTCCCTATAATACAAAAATTGATTTCGTTGGGATGCGCTATATAGTTTACGCTTTTTCTATTCTCATCATTTTACTCTCTTTTGGCAGTCTCATGTTTAAAGGTCTAAACCTTGGGATTGATTTCAAGGGTGGGTTTCTGATTGAGATCCGCACCTCTGAGAAACCAGATCTGGCAGCCATGCGCTCAAAACTGCAAAAGCTTGAACTTGGTGAGGTTAAGCTGCAAGAATTTGGGGACGAACATGATCTTCTTATCCGTATTGAACGTCAAAAAGGCAATGAACAGGCTCAGGCAATAGCCTTACAAAAAATCAAAAAGACGATTGGTGATAACGTCGACTACCGCCGTGTTGAAACAGTTGGCGCCAAAGTCAGCCAGGATCTCATTCAAAACGGTATTCTTGCGGTTATTTTTGCACTGGTAGGAATGTTGGTTTATATATGGATTCGGTTTGAGTGGCATTTCGGCTTGTGTGGAATTTTAGCCCTTATCCATGATGCTATTGCTGTTATGGGTTTTTATTCTCTTTTTAACTTTGAATTTAATGATACTGCTTTTATTTCCATTCTTACAACCATTGGATATTCTATTAACGATTCGGTGGTGATTTATGACCGTATCCGGGAAAATTTGCGGAAGTATAAAAAAACACCGATTGCTGACGTTATTAATCTCTCCACCAATGAAACGCTCTCTCGAACGATTCTTACCGTAGGCACGACAGTCATGTCTTTGCTCGCGTTGTGTTTCTTCGGCGGGCACGTTATTCGTGCTTTTTGTATCCCTATTTTAGTAGGAATTGTGTTTGGCGCATTTTCGTCGATCTTTATTTCTGCAAACCTCTTGCTATTTTTTAATGTCCGCAAGAAATTAGCGCACGCCGAAGAAGCATAGAAAAATGCGCGTTAATAGATAACTTTCAAAAAATAGAGGCCTTCTGGGGGGGCTGTAGGACCACCGGCAATGCGAGATTTCTGCTCAAGCGCTTGCACAATCGTTTCACTTTGCCATTTCCCTTCACCTACCCACTTCAGAGAACCGACCATATTGCGAACCTGATGATGCAAGAACGAACGGGCTTCCACATCAAACCAAATTTGATCTTCATAGCGCTGCACATCAAAACGATCCAGAGTTTTAACAGGTGAAGAAGCCTGACATCCCGTCGCCCGGAATGTTGTAAAATCATGTTGACCAACGAAATATTGCGCAGCATGCTCCATGGCGCCCAGATTCAGGGGCTTGGGAATCCACCACACCCGATTTTTCACAAGAGCAGGCGGTGATTGTCTATTCAAAATAATATAGCGATAGGAACGTCTGATCGCAGAAAAACGTGCGTGAAAACAATCTTCTACAATTTCACAGGCAAGCACAACAACAGGATGAAGCCGAAGATAGAAATTTAACGCTTCCTGAACTTTATGAGAAGTAAATGCTTTTAAAAGATCAAAATGAGCCACCTGACCGTGAGCATGAACGCCCGCATCTGTTCGTCCAGCGCCTTCAACACGAACTCTTTCCTGAGAAAAGTTTAAAATTGCTTCTTCCAGAACACCCTGAACGGATATTCCATTCGTCTGAAATTGCCACCCCACAAAAGGTGTCCCCTCATATTCAACAAGGATTTTATAACGAGTCATTGGAAGTATCAAGCTGCGTCCCTTTTGGCAAGGGCATACCATTCAAAAAATCTCTGGCTTTTAAGGCTGATTTGCCAGGCCTTTGCAGCTCAATAAGACGCAATGCGCCATGGGCACAGGCTACCAGCAAATCAGAATCTAACACTTCACCTGGTTGGGAAGAAAATGAGCCAGACTCGTAAGAAGCTTGCAGTACCTTTATTTTTTCACTTCCCCATACAAAACAGGATCCAGGCCACGGCATAAAGGCACGTACTTGTCGCTCAAGCTGTTGAGCTGGCTTTCTCCAATCAAGGAAAGCCTCCTCTTTTGTCAGTTTAGCTGCATAGGTAACACCCTTCTGTGGTTGGGGTTGGAGTATGATTCGTCCTGTCAATAACCCTTCGAGAGCAGGAAAAATAAGATTAGCCCCCAAATCCGCAAGTTTATCATGCAGGCTTTGTCCCGTTGTTTCGGGCGTAAGTCTTATTTCTTCCTGAAGAATCATAGGGCCTGTATCCAATCCTTCTTCCATTTGCATGATCGTAACGCCTGTTTTTTGATCCCCCGCCAAGATAGCACGCTGGATAGGCGCCGCTCCTCGCCAACGAGGCAATAAAGACGCGTGAACGTTGATGCAGCCGTAAGTAGTTGCTGCCAAAATTTCCTTGGGCAGAATTAAGCCATAGGCAACAACCACTGCAAAATCCGCTTGCAGTTCCGCAAATTCTTTTTGAGATTCAGGATATCTCAAGGAAGAAGGTGTCAAAACCTTAAGATGATGCTCAAGCGCAAAATGATGAACAGGAGACAGTTGAACTTTGTGGCCTCGTCCTACCGGTCGCGGGGGTTGGGAGTAAACTGTCTTAATTGGATAGCCCGCTTCAAAAAGAACCTTAAGAGTGGGAACTGCAAAATCAGGTGTCCCCATGAAAACAATTGAAGGCTTTCCCATGATAAAATCAAGTTTTTCCCGTTTTTCCCATTTTTATTGCCTTACGAAGCAAGATATCCCGCTTAAGAGAAGAAAGACGATCAATAAACAAAATGCCATTCAGGTGATCAATTTCATGCTGGATCACCTGGGCAAGAAGTCCGCTCGCTTCTCTCTCAATCATCGCGTTATGTTCGTCCAAATAGCGAAATTTAATGCGTGTAAAACGTTGAACGTCAGCATATTGTCCCGGAATAGAAAGACAGGCTTCCGGCATCAAAGCAGATTCTTCAGAAATCCATAATAGTTCAGGATTAGCCAGCTTCAAGGGTGCAGGTTTGTCTGTCTCGCTTCCATCTACGACAATAATCCGTTGATGAATACCAACTTGTGTTGCGGCAAGACCGACACCCTCCGTGGCATACATTGTTTCCAATAAATCATCCATAAGACGTCTGGCTGGCAAATCAACCTTTTCAATGGGCTGTGCTTTGATTTTCAAACGTGGGTCAGGAACACTTAAAACTTTTAAAATCGCCATTTTATTAATGTAATTCGTTTAATTATTTTCAAATAATCTTGTTTTTCATTCTTACCATAATTGACTGCTTAAAGGCAATTTTTACACCTGAATCAAGGAGTTTTACCAAGTTTTCGCGCCTCTTCTGGCAAAAGAATAGGAATACCATCACGAATGGGATAGGCCAGTTTAGCTTCTTCACTGATCAGTTCTTGTGTTTCCTTATCATATTTCAGGGGCTTCCTACTCACGGGACAGACCAGCAATTCCAACAATTTGGGATCGATAGATTGAGATGATTGCGTCATTTAAAATACTCCCATCTTTAATGTTGAATCCAAGGTTCACCCGAACCTCTCAGAAAAGCCATCTCAATAAAGGCTGTCATCATCCGGCATCGATCGACAAGACTTGGACTTTCCAGTAAAGCTTGCTTTTCACGAGGCTCAAAAGGACAAACCATCGCAAGTGATGTAATCAGTCGCTCGTCAGAAGCCGCATTAATTTCATCCCAATTAGGTGAAATACCATACAGGGTCAAATATTCCTTTAATAAACCCACTAGCGTTTCCCGTTCAAAAAGAACTTGTTTTTCTTCTATCAGATCAAAAGAGAAAGGTTCGTAAGAAACTTTAACGCGCCGATAACCTTTTTTTCGTTTGAGCTCCTTTAAAATCACAAACCGCACCAAACCAGAAACAATCACAAGATATTTACCGGGTTCTGTTTCTGTAAACGTTGTGATTTTACCCAAACATCCTGATCGAAAAATCTTGTGACGCGCCTGATCCTGAGGTTCTTTTTGCACCACACCCACGAGTCGATCACGTTTAAGAGCATCATCCACAAGGGTCTTGAATTTTTCCCCTTCAACAGTGATAGGCAGATGCGCTCGTGGCAACAAAACAACATCCGACAGGTCGAAAATCGGAAGCTCTTTTGGCAATGCAGAGAAATCAAAAGCAGAAATAAGAGACATCATATAAATACCAACGTCGAAAGCCGTTTGCGAGCATTAATAACCACAGAATGGGAAGGTCCCAACGCCTCCATAAAATTCAATAATTCGGTACGCGCCTGCTGATCTTTCCATTGAAAATCATAAGTCAAAATCGTCAACAGTTCTTCAACAGCCTGTTGTGATTGCCCCTGAGCAAACAAAGCTTTGGCAAGCACTAATCTTTTATCATGATTAAGAGGATCCTGTTCCAGCGATTGACAGATCTCAGACAAATCACCCGCCTGCTGTCCCTGTTCTGCCAGTTCAATACTCTTTTTCAGCGCCTTAACCAGTTCATGTTCTTGTTCTGAAGAAGGAATCAGCGTGTAATAGCCTTTTGCCTTGACCAGGTCTCCCTGTTGAAGATAGCCTCTCACCATACCCGCAAGACCTCTCAGATTTTGCGGTTCTTTCATTAAGACTTCGGTAAATATCTGTAAGGCCTCTGTTGACTCATTTTTTTCCAGCTTTTCTTCTCCTTTCCCCAGAAGGGCTTCAGAAGAATGGGGGATCATGTCCTTGAGTTTTGCCAAAAAAGCTTTTAACTCCTGAAAAGAGAGAAGTCCTGTGAATCCATCAACAGGCTGCCCCTTGACAAAAGCAAGGACTGTCGGCAAGGATTGAATGCGTAATTGCTGGGCAATTTCAGGTTCTTCATCCACGTTGATTGTAACAAGAGAAAAAGTTTCCTGCTCTTCATTAACAGCCTTTTCCAAAAGAGGCGCCAACTGGCGACAGGGAGCACACCACGAGGCCCAAAAATCAACAAGGACAGGACGGGAGAGCGAAGCTTCCATCACCTCTTTTTGAAAAGACTCCAGCGTTACGGGTTTAGGGCTTGCGGGCGTTTCCTGAAGAGCGTGTCCAAAAATCTGCATATCTTCATCTTTCATCATTTTTGGATGTACTGTCAATTGCCGTCTTTAGAAAAAAAATGAAAAAATTCTGGTGGAATATAGCTATATTCCAGAAAAAAAGCAACCTTTAAAGAAAGAGTGTATAGGTTCACTATAAATGAGACAAAAAATTCTTGCCAATTCCTTTAGATCAACATTGATTGGATTGACGTTTTTCTTTATATTTGTTACAGTTAGGTTATTAAAAAATTCTCTCTATTGTTTTAAATGCAATTCAAAAGAGCTGAAGAGTCCAACCCGTATGGCCAGCACAGCTCATCTCTTGAAGAAATTTTTTAAATAAATTTATCATGCTGATATTAAGATAAGAATGATGACGGTCTTACCAAAAACACTGTATGCCTTTATTCTCCATTTCTTGAAACGACAAGGGGGAAGTTTTGGGTTTATCATCCTGACCATGGCTTTTTGGGCCATCAATGAAGCCTTATACCCCTATTTTGTGAAAGTTCTTGTGAATCAGGTAGAAAGCCTGCACCCTGGCATTGAATCTCCCTTTCATGCTCTTTCCTTTCCCTTACTAAGCCTGGCTTTGTGCTGGTTCCTCATGGAAATCTCTATGCGAAGCCAGGGAATTGTCGCCCTTTATGCATGGCCAGAATTTCGTAAAAATATTCGCGAAAGCGTGTTTGTTTACACACAGGGACACGCGCACAGTTATTTTGCCAATCATTTTGCGGGCAGCCTCGCTAATAAAATTTCTGAGCTTCCCCGCGCGTGTGAACAAATCGTTGATACGTTCATCATGAGCTTTTTTGCTACTGCACTGGCTTTTTGTATTTCTCTTGCAGTTGTTTTTCAGGTGAATGTTATCTTTGGTATTATTTTAATCAGTTGGGTCGCTGTTTTCATAGGTCTCACACTGCTTTATCTGACCAAAGTCAACACAACGGCTGAAATTCACGCAGAGTCTATCTCGACTCTGAATGGTCGAATTGTCGATAGTTTGGGGGGGATGCTGGCTGTACGTCTGTTCTCACGTTTCCGCTATGAACTTCAGTATCTCGGTCAATATCAACAGGATGAGATCAGGAAATCCAAAAAAGCCAGCTGGGCTATCGAAGAATTAAACATCTTCCGGGGAGCTCTTTCCTTTCTTTTTATGATCGTGATGTTTGCTGCTCTTGTTTATGGATGGAACCATCAATGGGTCTCTCTGGGAGATTTTTCCCTTATTACCATTACCGCTTTTAACTTGATGGGTTTGATTTGGCACTGCGCCTATAATATCACCCATATTGTCAAGGAAATTGGCGTAGCCCAGGCTGCCTTTTCACTTCTGAACAGCGCCCACAGCATTCAGGATCATCCCCAAGCCAAACCGCTAAAAGTCACACGAGGAGAAATCCTGTTTGATCATGTGACGTTCCATTACAAGCGCAATTCCAATATATTTGAAAATAGTACAGTAAAAATTGAAGCAGGGCAAAAAGTGGGGTTGGTGGGATTTTCGGGATCGGGAAAAACAACTTTCGCTAACCTGATTTTAAGATTTTATGACATTCATGGGGGACAGATTTTCATTGATGGGCAGGATATCGCTTCTGTCACACAAGAGTCTCTTCGCGAACAAATTGCAATGATTCCCCAGGATCCTGTTTTATTTCATCGAACACTTTTTGAAAATATACGCTATGGGTGTCTGGATGCCCCGGAAGAAAAGGTTTTTGAAGCTGCTCGGAAAGCCAATTGTGATGAATTTATCCAACACCTGGATAGCGGATTTCAGACGATGGTTGGAGAACGGGGGATAAAGCTTTCAGGCGGACAACGACAGCGCATTGCTATTGCTCGCGCCATCCTGAAAGATGCTCCTATTTTGATTATGGACGAAGCAACATCCGCTTTGGATTCCGTCACAGAAAGACTCATTCAGGACGGGTTAAGGGAGTTATTGAAAAACCGCACGTCCTTATTGATTGCCCATCGCTTGTCAACACTCAAAGATATGGATCGCATCCTTGTTTTTCACAAGGGTCAAATCATTGAAGACGGAACAGTGCACGGACTTTTGCGAAAAAAAGGACATTTTGCCCAACTTTGGCATATGCAATCGGGTGGTTTTCTGCCAGAAGCAGAAGTTTGAATTGGGGCAGAAAACTTTGAAAAATTTTCCTCCCTTAAAAATACACAATCAGGATTTTCCCGTTATTTATAAATCGCTTGCAAAATCACGTACTTTACGCTTGCGCTATTCCCGTTGTGGCCAACAAATCTTAATCACAGGCCCCCAATTCGCCCTTCGTTCCCAAATAGAAGCTTTTCTCCAGAAATCCATGATGTGGCTTTGCACCTATTTTCCCCAACCAAAAACCTATAAAAACTTTACCCATGACATCACTTTTCCTTTCCTGGGTCATGATTTAACAATACAGCACCACGCGGCACGATCTTCCGGCATTCTGAAGGAAGAGAATATTCTGCATGTCATGTGCCCTCTGGAAGACACTCAACAGCTGGTCCTTCGCTGGATTAAAGCCCAAACAACAACATACTTCAGAAAAATATATGAGGTACAGGCGCCCATTCTTGACGTAACGCCCACGCATATTCGTCTCAGCGATCCCAAAACCCGCTGGGGAAGCTGTAACTCAAAGGGTGTGATCTCTTTCTCGTGGCGCCTTGCTCTTGCCCCTCGCGATGTCAGCTTTTATGTTGCTATTCATGAACTGTGCCACTTAAAGGAAATGAATCATAGCAAGGCATTCTGGAAATTGGTAGAATCTCTCTGCCCTGACTATCAACTTTATCGACAATGGCTGAAACAGAAAGGATTCTCCCTGCATTTGTGGAGATAATTCTCTGGCATCTGAATGAAGCTTTTTCTTGCAAATGCTGAAACTGTTCGTTATAAAGAGTTTAAATTTGGAGGATTTGAGTCACATGAAAAAAGATATTCATCCCGACTACCATACGATCAAGATTATTATGACTGATGGTACTACTTTTGAAACACGTTCAACCTGGGGCAAGGAAGGCGCGACCATGCGTCTTGACGTAGATATAGCCTCTCATCCTGCCTGGACAGGCGTACATCGTTTGATGGATTCAGGCGGACAGCTCTCAAAATTCAAGTCAAAATATCAAGGATTCAGCTTAAAAGAGTAAGTTGTTGATTCCTCGTAATTTTAAACTCGAAGAAGTTATTTTATGGTTTTTTCGATTCTTTTATGTTCCCAAATGTTTCAATCCTTGCGCCGCAGCGCGACGACATTGACGTTGACGCTCAGCAAAGCGGCGTTTCTGCTCAAAGCTAAGAGTTTGATAACAATGAGGACAAGAGAGCCCTTCTTCAAATTCAGGTGAAGATCGATCTTCTGGCGATAAGGGATAACGACAGGCATAGCAGGTTGAAAAATCACCGAGTTTTAGCCCCTCTTTCACCGCAGTGCGCTGATCAAAAACAAAGCACTCTCCTTCCCAAAGACTTTCAGAGGCAGGGATTCTTTCAAGGTATTTTAAAACACCTCCCTTCAGATGATAGACTTCTTCAAACCCAACCTTCAGCATGTAGGCAGAGGCTTTTTCACATCGAATGCCGCCTGTACAACTCATCGCGATCTTTTTATGTTTTTTTGGATCAAGATGGGTTTGAACAAATTCTGGAAACTCGCGAAAAGCCTGCGTTTCAGGATTGATGGCTCTCTTAAACTTCCCAATAGCCACTTCATAGTCATTGCGCACATCAATCACAAGAACATCAGGATCACGAATAAGGTCATTCCAGTGTTCTGGTTCAACATACGTGCCTTTTTTTTCATTAAGATCAACACAGGGGACTCCCAACGTGACGATTTCTTTTTTCAACCGAACTTTCATACGAAAAAAAGGCATGGTTGAGGCAGAAGACTCTTTATACTCAAGATCACAAAAACGCGTATCCGCAGAAAGCCACGAAATAACTCTGTCTATGCCCTCTCGTGTTCCTGCGATTGTTCCATTAATGCCTTCACGCGCCAGTAACAAAGTTCCCTTTATTTTATTCAATTGACAGGTTTCTAAAAGAGGAAGACGCAATGCTTCGACATCTTCAAGGGAAACAAATTTATAAAGAGCCGCCACTACAATATTTGACATCCCAAAATCCGTGCTTAATCATCGTTCATTTTCAAAGCCGCAAGAAAAGCGCTTTGGGGAATTTCAACTTTGCCAAATTGCCTCATGCGCTTTTTTCCTGCCTTTTGTTTTTCCAACAGCTTTCGTTTACGGCTGATGTCACCGCCATAACATTTAGCCAAAACATCCTTGCGCATGGGAGAAATCGTCTCTCGTGCGATGACTTTCCCCCCAATAGCGGCCTGAATGGCGATTTTGAAAAGCTGTTTGGGAATAAGATCCTTCAACCGCTCGCACAAGGCGCGTCCCCGATTTTCCGCTTGCGTTCGATGAACAATACAAGACAAGGCATCAACGGGGTCTCCATTAATCAAGATGCTGAGCTTCACCAACTCTCCTGGACGATACGCGTCAATTTCATAATCAAAACTGGCATATCCTCTGGAAACAGACTTCAGTCGATCATAAAAATCAAAGACGACTTCATTCAATGGCAGACGATAAATAATCATCGCACGATTGCCCACATAGGTAAGATCGACCTGCTCTCCACGCCGTTCTGTACACAAGGTCAAAATGGAACCCAAATAATCATCAGGAACAAAAATTGTCGCCTTAATCCAGGGCTCCTGGACTGTGTCAATTTTTACTACATCCGGATAATCAGCCGGATTGTGAAGTTCAATATCCTCTCCATTCGTCAGCCTGATTTTATAAACAACGCTGGGGGCGGTGGTGACTAAGTCCAAATTGTACTCGCGCTCCAGACGTTCCTGGATGATTTCAAGATGCAAGAGACCCAAAAAACCACAACGAAAACCAAAACCCAGAGCGGCTGAACTTTCAGGCTCAAAGGAAAAACTGGCATCATTCAACCGTAACTTTCCCAAACACTCACGCAAATTCTCAAAATCATCTGATTCTGCCGGAAAAAGTCCACAAAAAACCACGGGGATGCTCGGCTTAAAGCCTGCCAGAGGCTCAGCCGCCGGACGTCTTTCTTCTGTAATTGTATCTCCCACATTACAATCAGCAACATGGCGGATGCTAGCGGTAATGAAACCCACTTCTCCCGGGCGAAGCTCATCAAGGGCAAGTTTTTTAGGCGTAAAAACACCAACGCTTTCTACCTGATGAGAAGCTCCTGTAGACATCATACGAATTTTCATGCCGCGCTTTAAGACGCCGTCCTTAACGCGCACAAGAATAATGACGCCCAGATAAGGATCATACCAGCTATCAATCAAAAGAGCCTTTAACGACGCATCTTCCTCTCCCTCAGGCGCAGGAAGTCGCTTGACAAGTGCCTCCAAGACTTCCTGAATCCCAAGCCCCGATTTGGCAGAAGCAATAATCGCATCCTGTGTATCCAACCCAATCACTTCTTCAATTTGACGCTTAACCCGATCAGGATCAGCTGCAGGCAAGTCTATTTTGTTTAAGACAGGAATAATTTCATGATTATTTTCAATAGCTTGATAAACATTAGCAAGGGTTTGAGCCTCAACGCCCTGGCTTGCATCGACGACAAGAAGAGAACCTTCGCACGCTGCCAGAGACCGGCTGACTTCATAGGCAAAGTCCACATGTCCTGGCGTATCCATCAAATTGAGTTGGTACGTCTGACCATCCTGAGCTTTATAAGTCAACCTTACTGTCTGTGCCTTGATGGTGATGCCCCGTTCACGCTCAATATCCATGCTATCCAGCACTTGCTCTTTCAACTCCCGCTCACTCAACCCCCCGCAATACTGAATCAGGCGATCGGCCAGCGTTGATTTGCCATGATCGATATGAGCAATAATGGCAAAGTTCCGGATATGTCCAAAAGTCGTCATGATCGGAGTTCCGCTCCTAATATTTTCTGGGCATTTTCAATGATTTTATTTGATAAATTTGTGATTTCAGCTTCTGTCAAGGTATTTTCCCGCGGTTCAAGCCGAACACTGAGCGCAACAGATTTCTTTCCTTCCGGAACTTCCTTCCCCTGATAAACATCAAATACTGAAACAGATGTAATAAGATTTTTGTCCAACTTTTGAATAAGTTGTAACAATTTCTCGCCAGGAATATGAGTATCCAAAATAAAAGAGAAATCCCGCTCTACCGGCTGATAGGGAGAAAGAAGCGTAAAATCTTTTTTCAAACCTTTCGCCGCAGGAATGGTATTCACAAAAACCTCAAATCCGACTACGGGTTCTTGTAAATCAAACATCTCAAGAATCTGGGGATGAAGCTCACCAAAATAAGCCACTTTGGTCTTTGCGCCCAACATAAGCGTGCCTGACCGACCGGGATGGTACCAGGGCGGCATTTCTGTAGACAGTTGCAGAGAAGAAGGGTCAAAGCCACAACTTTCCAACACAGCATAAACATCAGCCTTTGCATCAAAAAGATCAACAGAACGACCGGAATTCAGCCAATGACGAGGACCTGTTTCCAACCCCCGGATACCTGTTGCCGCCAGTACTTCTCCCGCCACATGATACTGATTTCCAATTTCAAACAAGGCAAGTTCTTTATGCCCACGAGCAATATTTCGGCGCAGAGCATCCAGAAGAAGCGGCAACAAACTGGGACGCATATCAGACATATCAGCACTAATGGGATTTTCAACAGCTAAAAGAGAGTCTCCGCCACCAAATTTTTCTGCCCATTCCTTCTTGATAAAAGACCACGTATAAGCCTCAGACATCCCTCGAGATACAAGACTGCAGCGAATTTTCCATGGACGATCAACCTGACTTTCTGGATTCTGTCTTATTTCTTCAGGAGTAATCCTGGGAAGATCAACCGCTTCAACCGCGTTATATCCATGAATTCGCAAGATTTCTTCGACGAGATCCGCTTCTCCTTTAATATCAGGACGCCATGACGGAACTTTAAACGTATGCTCACCCTCAGGCATAAAACCTAATCTTTCAAGAATTTCATAGATTTTTTCTTTGGGCAGACTCAGCCCTCCCAGGGTTTGCACACGGCTTGTATGAAAAGGAACACGATGATGTTCAGAAGGAGCAACCCCCGCACGAATGATATTGCTTGCCTCGCCCCCACAAAAATCCAAAATCATTTGCGTCGCTTGTTCAAGTCCTTCCTCAATGACGGCAGGGTCTACTCCGCGCTCAAAACGATAACGGGAATCACTCAAAATTCTCAAAGCCCGCCCTGCCATCGCAATACGGACAGGCTCAAAGAGCGCTGATTCAACAAACACATTCACCGTCTCTTCTGAACATCCAGAAGCTAACCCGCCCATAATTCCCGCCAAAGAACAGACGTCGTGCTCATCCGTAATGACAAGAGCATCCGAAGGAATAAGATAGGTATTATTATCCAAAGCCTGTAATTGATCCCCTGTCCTTGCCTTGCGTATAGTAAGAGATCCCTGAAGTTTATCTGCATCAAAGACGTGCATGGGACGTCCTCGATCATAAGACATAAAATTCGTAATATCGACCAGCGCTGAAATGGGCTTCAGCCCAATCGCTCGTAATTTTTTCTGAAGCCACTCTGGGCTAGGACTATTCCTGACATTCCTGATCAGTCGACCCGTAAAAAAAGGACATCCTTGTAGATCATCAATTCTAACCTGGAAAGCAGAGGAAAATTTCCCCTTTAGTGAAGGAATTTTAAGGGGCTTTAAATCACCGATGCCCGTCGCGGCAAGATCACGGGCAATCCCTCGTACACCCAGGCAATCCCCGCGATTGGGTGTAATTTCAATATCAATGACAAGATCATCCAATCCCTTATAAACACAAAAATCTTCTCCCACCGGCGCATCCAGCGGCAACTCGATGATCCCTTCATGGCTGTCACCAAGACCCAATTCCCGCTCTGAACACATCATTCCTGCGCTTTCAACATCTCGAATCCTGCTTTTTCCCAAAACCATACCAGACGTGGGAATTGTCGTCCCAGGAGACGCAAAAATACCTTTCAGACCTGCCCGCGCATTGGGCGCTCCACAAACAACCTGAACAATATCAGTGCCTGTATTCACACGGCAAACTTTCAGGCGATCCGCATTAGGATGGGGATGAGCTTCAAGAATCTCAACAATTTTAAAGCCTTTTAGGGTTTCAGCAGGGTTTTCGACAGAATCAACAAGAAGGCCATTAGCTGTCAAACGTGTGGTGATTTCTTCTAGGGTAGCCTTTGTGTCAAGGTGATCCCTAAGCCAGGAAAGAGTAAATTTCATCAGCGTCCCGCCCCCATTAAACCTTCGGCAATGGAAAATCCATAGCGACGAAGCCAGCGTATATCCGTCTCGTAAAACAATCGCAAATCAGGGATGCCATATTTAAGCATCGCGATACGCTCGATCCCCATGCCAAAAGCAAACCCCTGAAAACGGACCGGATCAATGTTACAATTTTCAAGAACATTGGGATGAACCATACCACACCCCAAAATTTCAAGCCAATCATCCCCCTGCCCTAAAATCAGCTTTTCACCCTTGCGGGAACAACCAATATCCACTTCAGCCGAAGGCTCTGTAAAAGGAAAATAGGAAGGACGGAAACGAACTGGCAAGGAAGAGATAGAGAACATACGACGAAAAAACTCAGTCATGCAGTGCTTTAGGTGTCCCATATGAATCGTTTCGCCAATCATGAGCCCTTCCACTTGATGAAAGGTAGGTGTGTGAGTCTGGTCATAATCACTGCGAAAGACACGGCCAGGAGCAATAATGCGAATCGGCGGACTTCCCGCAAGCATAGTACGAATCTGTACCGGAGACGTATGAGTACGCAAGACTTTTTTGATCCCATCCTCACCAGCAGGCATATAAAAAGTGTCATGTTCTTGTCGAGCGGGATGTTCAGGGGGAATGTTCAACGCATCAAAATTATAATAATCTTCCTCAATGTGCGGCCCCTCAGCAACGGAAAAGCCCATTGTCTGAAAAATTTCTATGATCTCAAAAAGAGCCTGTGACAGGGGATGAAAAGCACCCTTCAGCTCAGGACGAACAGGAAGAGAAACATCAATACTCTCCAGAGCAAGACGTTGCTCTAGTTCTTGGGACTTCATCTCAACACGCTTGTCTTCGATCAAGGTTGTCAAATAATCGCGCAGTTGATTCAGGGCAGCGCCGCGTTCCTTTTTTTCATCGGGTGAGAGCGTCGCCAGGCTTTTCATCTCTTGCGTGACTTCGCCCTGTTTACCAAATGCTGCAATCCGCACCTGATCCAGCGAGGGAAGGTCTCTGGAAGCTTTAATCTCTCTGACCCAATGATCTTTCATTCTCTGAAGAGTTTGCATCTTACCTTGTCCTTAAATGAAAAAAGCCGCAACACAGGCGGCTCTTTAAAAGCCCTTGAAAGGGCGCTTTCATAACAGACTGCTAGACTGTCTTCGCAAGTGCCGCGTTTGCCTGATCAATCAGGCTTTTAAACGTTTCTGGTTCACGAGCAGCCAAATCAGCCAAAACCTTGCGATCAACCTCAATTCCCGCTTTATGAATACCATTCATAAATTGAGAATACGTCAAACCAAACTGACGGGATGCTGCATTAATACGCTGAATCCACAAAGCGCGAAAATCACGTTTGCGCACACGACGATCGCGATAGGCGTATTGAAGTCCTTTTTCGACTTTTTCTATAGCAATGCGATAGCAATCTTTGGCGCGACCGCGATAGCCTGAAGCCATTTTCAGAATTTTTTTATGACGAGCGTGGGTCGTAACCCCTCTTTTTACACGAGCCATGAACCTTCTCCTTATTCGCCGTAGGGCATAAAGCTACGAATCATACGTGCGCTGCTTTCGCTCATAATCGCGGTACCGCGCGCGTTTCGAATCATTTTGTTGGTGCGCTTTATCATTCCGTGGCGCTTTCCCATTTGGCCCATGATAACCTTGCCAGTAGCGGTAAGCTTGAACCGCTTCTTGACGCTGCTTTTCGTTTTTAACTTGGGCATTTCCTCAATCCTTTAGAGTTGATGATTAAGACTCACGGTGACCAGGCATGCCCTGAGTTTCTAAGTAACTCGTCGCCACGCCACACATGAATCTTTGCGTTATATCAGGGAATCTTTCCCTTTGCAAGAATTGGATTGGTAAAAACTTTATACAAAACTTGCCAGCTTTCCATCTTATTGCCGCGGGACAATTTCTCCTGAAGAGAATGTTTCCTCACCTGAAACCATTTGAAGGATTAAATGACCGAAATCGTTCACACCTTTAAAAACTCCTCCATAGTATTGTTTACCGTCAAAAATCTGAACTTTTTCATCTATATAAGTCAAAGATCGATGATAATCAGAAATGAGACCGGCATCATTTTGTGGATTGGAAAGCAACGCGTAAAGATGTTTTGTTACTTTTTGAATCACGTCTTCAGTGGACACTTCCTTTTTCAATAAACATGAGAGGGACGTCACAGGCTGGTCGATAGTGTCACAGACTTCTTTTGTCATATTTACATTGATACCAATTCCAATTTTTGCCTGGAAATAAGGGAATTGAAAGGCACCCTCGCACAAAATCCCGCCTATTTTTTGATTATTGACAAGAACATTATTTACCCATCTGAGCTTTGAACTCAAACCATATTCTTTCAAAGTGTTTCTAACAGCCAACGCTGGAATAATGGGCAGATATCTGGCTCTCATCGGCTCCATAAACAAGCTATAAGTCAAAAAGACATTGCCTTCAGGAGACACCCAGCGACGTCCCCAAAGCCCCCTACCGCCCTCTTGTTTGTCTGCAGAAACCATAACCCATTGATGAGGAGAAACATTCTCTAAATATTTCTCTATTTCATCTTGTGTGGAAGAAACTTCAGAATAGTGCTTTCTCAATACCTTCGTCTCTCCCAAATCTATGAATGACTCCGTAACAGTAGAACTTGCAAAACACAACGAACAAAATAATAAATATCCATATAAGACTGTCTTTAGATAATTTATCATTACAAATACTCCATATCTAAGTTATGAGTGTTGAAATTGATGCTTACCCTTTATCAGGATAGAGAAATTATAAAATCAAGAGATCTGGTACGTGGAAAGCTCTTGATAGGCTTTCTGGCAATTTATGTCAAGAATTTTCTAAAAATTTTAAGAATCTTCTTTTGTGAATAATGAGAATCTCACTCGATTACTTTGCTAACAAGGTCTATATCAGAATTACTCATCCTCTATATCTACCCCCTTTTTGCCTAGACCTTTTGTGGCTTCTTTTTGATAGATAAACTCGGTTCCTTCTTCAACAAACTGATTTAATTTAGTGAGAGGATTTCCAGCCTGTCCCTCTGCCTTGCCTTTTTGCATTTCTTCAAGGAATAAAGCAACATCTTCCTTAAGGAAATTCTTCAGATTTTGCTGATAGTTGTCCAAAGCATCTTCGCTTGCCTTAAACCGAGTAAATTGACTGACCTTGACCAATTCAGGATCATTAAAATATTTAGGATCAATAATCAGCCTCATTTGAGGGCGGTCATAAGATTCAAGACGATCTTTGGAGCTCACACGAGCTTTGTTGGAAAAGTCGGAATACTTAGAAATAAACTCATCGGGATTTTCGGTAAAAAGATCCATATAAGAACTGGCCTTCGGCCGTTCATACTTATTTTCCTTGTCTGTCAAAACAGGCACAGGCTTATTATTTGATCCCCTTGTGGCAAGTTTCCCTGTTTCTTTGTCAAGCAAGACAGGAATCCCCTTCATCCACGATGCAAAGCTGATATCGTCTACAATTGATTTATGGACATGAATTTGCATCAGGTTTCCCCCAGTTTCCTTCATCAAATCATTATAAAGGTTGGTATATTTTGTCATTCTCTGATTAAGGATGTCTTCAGAGACATTGGGCAATATGCGCTTTAAAAGGTTCTTCACCAAAGCTTCATTGGGATTACTGATATTAAATGAATCAAGCCAATAAAAAAGGGTGCATTCTGCAAGGGTATTCATGTTTCCAAAAAGGTTAATGTTCGTGGAAATTACGTTATCTCTAAAGAATTCGATTTTATCAGGAGCAAATCCAACGCCCATCCCTCTCTTGCTATCATAAAGATTAACGTTATTTCGTGCCGCAAAATCTAGGGCTTTTTCTTCATACTGATCCAAAATTTCATCAACCGTATTATCTTTACTGGCAAAGCTCTTATCTCTTAGGGGGTTTGTTAAATCGAGATTTTGAATGACTTCATAGGATTTAATCTCTCTCAGCAAGTCAATATAGAGCCTTAAAGCGTTACCATGCCCATGATAGAAAGTATAATAATCTTCTCCATAGGCTGTAGAATTGATCAAAACCTGCTGACATAACTCGGTGACATCTTTTTCTACACTTTTAAAGTTTGATTTCAATGAATTAACAATATGTTCGCTTGCAATTCTATTTTTGCTTTTTTCATCTTGCATAATTTTGTTCAGCATAATTTTGACAGTCTGAGATAAGGATTGCTCCATATCTCTTTTTCCTGCATAAACATGCTTGAAAAAAGCCCCTGTAGGTGTATGAACCAGTTTATCTGTGATCTCATTCAGGCTTTTGATATTTTGTTTGACAGAAAGGTCCTGATCTTTCTCAGCATCAGCAAATTTAGCCTTTAGTTCTTTCAGCATATCCAGATGTTGAGTCTTAATCTCCGGCTTGTAAGAGTCCTTTGTTTTTGTAGAATCAGTTTTTGTTGCTATACCTTTGGCATAAAGATTTTTCTCTTCTTCCGGAACAGTCCGAAGTTTTTTAAGAAGTTTAGAAGATTCTGAAACAACCACACCCGTGGCCAAATTCTTTTGAGAAGTTTTTGGTGTGACATCTTCTTTTGACGCTTCAGTTGTTTTAGATAGAGAGTTTGTAACATCAAAATTTTTCAATCCATTCTGGGTACTTCCATTCATAATCGCCTGATACATATTTTGGGAAAATGAAAAAGGATTACTATAAAATTGCTGCATAGCTTTTGAAGAAATCTCCATTTGTTTATTTAAACCATTCTGATAGAGCTTTAGAATATCATTGACGGACACCTGTATTTTTATATGTTCTGGTTTATTTTTTTGAGAAACACCGCGACTGATTTTGGCAATATTAAATAAGGAAGAAGGCGACATTTGTTCCGTTAAACCTGCCGCAAGTGACGAGGATGTATTAAGCAAACTCATAAGTCCCAAACCCAATCCAAGCCCGATTTTACGCCGTCTATTTCTATTTTTAGTGGTTTTTTTTGCAGGAATTTCTTCTCTTGTCTGTAAAGAATTAAAGGGGTTTTTCTGCAAGATAAAATCTGAAAATTCCTCAATACTCTGCTCCTGTATGTCAATGAGGCTCTTATAAATATCCTGAGATGTATTGAAAAAATTTTGATAAAATTTATACACTTCATCAAAAATTGACTTTGAGTTTGATTTTTTAATCATAATAATACTCTAAATTACAATAGTAATCTCATAAGTATTATTTTATATATATAATATTAATAATTTCTTTAAAGTCAAAAATATATGATTTTACTTTATAAGCTACATTCACAGATTTATTTATATATGCTTTTTACGAAAGACCTCGGCGTTTTCGAGGATAGGTATGTAGCTCATAGGAAAGAAATTTTCAACGCTTTTCCTTTTAGATAGATATGAATTTTATCGAAAAATATGTCTATATAGGCATATTTGCAACAGGTCTGACTCATTTATTAAGTACGAGAAAGAGTAAAGAGTAGGACTTTATAATCCCAACCTTCTACCTTTCTAAACTGCTTGACAGAATCCCTCTTTTCCTTTGCTTTCTGGAGTAGATTTAAAACCATATGCTTGACGATGCAAATATTTTCTGGTGCATAGCCTTTTCTCATACGCGATTCATCATCTCGAAAACTGATATCCAAGACTCAATGTAAATTGTTTTCGATCGACCAACATCGTGATGATGTGATCAAGGTTATAATCCAGGGCTTTGGAATCCACCGATGGGTTGAACACCGTCCTGGTGAAACATCATGCCCTCCACAGGACGGTGTTCTCGTTGAGCATACTCATGAAAATGTTTGACATTAAATCTAATAATATTAAAATCCTAGAACCCTAGAAAAACCAATAAACTCTTAGAGCTTCCTTATAAAATTACTCTTTTTAAGAGCTATTATCGTGCGATATTTATCATATTAAGTTGCTTTCCCCTCATTCTGATGGTAGCTATGTGGTAGCTATAAAAAAGGAGACCATAATGGGAAAATTAATTAAAAGTGTTATAGATCAATCTATTGTTAAGGATAAAGATTATTTTATCTGGGATTCTGAAGTCAAAGGTTTTGGATGTCGTATATGGCCGTCTAGGAAGAAAACTTATATGTTTGTCTATCGTTCTCCTCTGACTCAGAAAAAGATTTTTCTTAAAATTGGAGTACATGGTAATATCACCGTTGATGAAGCAAGAACTGAAGCTAAAAAGCTCTCTGGAATTGTAGCATCAGGGCAAGACCCTAAAGAGCAAAAACAAGAAAAAATAGTAGAGCAAAAGCAATCAATCTTGTTTGGCGATTTTTTTGAAATATTTCAGGATAAATATTTTGACAGGGCTTATAAAAAGAATACACAAAGAGCCTTGTATAGTTATAAGCGTGTACATATTTTACCTTACTTTCAGCAGAAACAACTGCATGATATTTCTTCTCAGGATATTCGACAATTCCTTCATTCTTTATCTCATCAGACAACTACCGCCAATCGATGTTTTGCTTTATTAAGAATGGTTTTTCGTAAGGCAGAAGAGTGGGAATATTTACCTGCTCATAGCAATCCATGTGTCAGAATAGCTAAATATAAAGAAAATAAAAAACAAAGATTTTTAAGTCGACAAGAACTGCTAAAACTAGAAGAGGCACTTTGTGAGCAAGAAAGGGAACGTAAGAGCGCTTATTGTGCCGTTAATGTTGTGAGACTTTTATTATATACAGGATGCAGATTAGGGGAAATTTTAAATTTAAAATGGGAAGACGTTCATTTAAAAGAGAAATATATTCACTTGTCGGACACTAAAACCGGAGAAAGCGCTAGACCTCTTAATCAAAAAGCGATTGATTTATTGAAAACACTCATCAAACAAGACGAAAATCCTTACGTTTTTTATGGCAGAGTATCAGGCACAAGATTAACAACTATACAATTTACGTGGTCTAACATTCTCAAACTCTCAGGAATAAAAAATCTTAGAATTCATGATCTTCGCCATTCTTTTGCAAGTTTCTCATTAGCTCAAGGTGTCGATCTTTACACGGTTTCCAAGCTCTTAGGTCACAAAAACATTGTGACGACCACTCGATATGCTCATTTGGAATTAGAGAAGCTAAAAGATGCAAGTAATAAAATGTCTGAAGTATTTGGTTAAGAGCAAGACCTTAAATCTTGCTTTTTCCTCTCAAAATGCTAAAAAATGACAGAGTTTCAAACATTTTTAAGCATCTGCTATGGGCATTTACTGTCAACATCGG
>BBVC01000019.1 GCA_001192655.1 Caedimonas varicaedens | reverse complement strand
TTATTTCAGGATAATAAAATATGACCGTTTTATATGTTGTTAGCTGTATCATCTGGATGAAGCCCCTCATAAAGAGCTGGTTGGAAATCTTGTGGGACAGGGTTCTCTCTCCAATCTGACCACCGATCAAAAGCGGGAAATTGAGATGGCTTTTAACTTAAATCCTGTATTTCGGGCTATTAAAAAAAATATTAAATCTGTAACATCTCTTTACTATGTCTCTGAATCTGGATTTGAAAACTATTTTCCCTGGAAACCCTCAACAAAATTTAAGTGGGATCAAAGTAATCTTAAAAGTCATTTTCTGGCTGATTTAAGTATTTTTCACCTTCCTTATGGCAATTTATTAAGTTGGTCAGACGTCTATATTGGCAAAGAAGGGGAACAATTAATGGTGACGTGTATTGCACCTATCCATCGACAGGAAAAGTTTTTAGGGGTAGTGGCAATTAATTTTACACTGAAATCTATTGACGAATTGATTTCAGGAATTACGAATCCCTATGGACGCCTATTAATCGTCAACAACTATGAAACAGTTATTGCAGATACAAATTCCAAAAGTCCAAAAAATGCAGCGATCATCAAAATCCATCAAATTCTGCCACCTGAATTAAAACCCGAAGAAGTGAAGAAACTTCCCCAAAAAGAACTCTCTCGATTAGGAAAATACTGGATCTTCCAGGTAAAATCACGATACGCACCCTGGTCTTTAATTTATTACGTACCCGCCTCAAAAGTTTTGATTGCAACATTTGAAGAAATAGGGCCAAGTGTCTTGTTCCTTATTATATTCGCCGTTGTTATTTTACGGGCTGCCAACTCTTTAATTGCCCAAGAATTTATTCATCCTGCCCATAAACTAGTGTATCTGATTGCAAATCGCGCCCATGATGAAGAAAAAGGATATAAGGACATTCCTGACCCTTGGATTCCCTGGTTTGAAGAAGTAAAGAAAGTATTTCAGGAGAACCAGATTCTCGTAGAGCGTTTGGAATTACATATCAAGGAGCTTGACTCCATGGTCAATAAGCGCACACAAGAGCTTTCAAATAAAAACAAGGCATTGACAAAGGCTCTGGATGGACTGAAGAAAGCCCAGAATCAAATCATTGTTCAAGAAAAACTTGCAGGATTGGGTGCTTTGACAGCAGGAATAGCCCATGAAATCAAAAATCCTCTTACTTATATTATTAATTTTGCAGAGCTTTCACGAGAATATATAACTGAACTATCCTTTTTAATTAAGAAAAATATTCAGGATCAACCAACCCAAGCAACAGAAATTTTCTATAATTTAACGCATAATATGCAACGTATTGAAGAGCATGGGAAGCGAGCTGATGCAATTATTCGAACAATGCTTATGCACGCACGTGGAAAAACAGAACAATTGGAAGAGACGGATCTCAATCAACTTGTGGAAGAAAACACACTTCTGGCAATTTCAGGACTTCGTCAACAAGGACTGATACCCAAAATTGTGAAAAAATTTGATCCTCATCTTCCTCATCTTAAAGTCTATTCTCAAGAATTAGGACGTGTGATTTTGAATTTGATTAATAATTCCTGCTATGCTCTTTACCAGAAAAAAACAGCAGCGTATGAACCTTTTGAACCACAAATTCATCTGGAAACTCACCAGGACGAAAGAAATGTTATCATCAAAATTTGGGATAATGGCCCCGGAATTCCTGAAAAAATCAGCAAGAATATTTTTGATCCTTTTTTTACAACTAAACCTGCAGGAAGTGGTACGGGCTTGGGGCTATCCCTCTCTTATGAAATTATTACTCAGCAACATCATGGAACACTCACTGTGAACTCAAAAGCAGGAGAATATACAGAATTTACCATTACTCTTCCCATAGAAACCTGATATGTTTGGCATAATCAAAAAAGTTCAAATCTGGATGGAGGACTATGGCAGCTCGTGTAAAGTATATTATCGCTCTTTTGGCTCTACATACCCAGCCTTATACTGAAACTGCCAAAAACATTTTTCTGAGAATGCTGAACGTTATATCCTGGGGAGCGACAGCTTGCCCCATATCACCATTTGTCAGGTTTACTACAGCTCTGAAAAAGTTATCAACCAAATAGAAAAAGATCTGCGACTTCTACAAAATGTTCCCCAGCCTCATTTTACAGGAGTCAGTTTTATAAAAGATAAAAAATTCGAGACAATCTGGTGGGCTGAGCTTTCTGTTGCACGAGATCCTGAATTGATTACCCTGCAGCAAAAAGTTGTGAAAATCGTTACGCACTATAACTTATCATGTATTAATGATATTGGTGAACTCTATCGTCCTCATCTTACGTTAGCCCGAATCAATAGGCTTCAACATCTTGATTCCCTGAATATTCACAATGTTCTAAATCCTTCTCCCTTTATGCTGACGATAGGACAGGGAGATCATTTAGGACAATTTATAAAAGTTGAAAGACTCGTTAAGGAATAAGCATGCTTTTTTATTGATACTGATCTCCCATAAGGACTATTATGTTTTTTTGATCGTTATGTGTTTTTGATTTTCATGATTTTTAGAAAACTCCTCCATGTAGCAGATTATCCAGAGACTGTGATGCGTATGGAAACACACGTAGACCATATGCTTACAGGATTTGCATCGGAAGAGGTCTGGCTTCTTGAACACCCCAATATTTATACACTGGGCACCAGCGCAAAGGACTCAGATGTCCTTTCTCCAGATCTGCTCCCTCTCTATAGAACGGGACGCGGCGGTCAGGTCACGTACCACGGAACGGGGCAGCGCATCGCTTATGTCATGATTGATCTCTCCCAGAGAAAACAGGATTTACGCTGGTATGTTCAGATGTTGGAAGAATGGCTCATCATCACGCTTAAAGATCTGGGCATAAAAGGAGAACGCCGCAGAGAACGTGTCGGTATATGGGTTTCTGACGAAAAAGGTAAGGAACAAAAGGTTGCAGCTATTGGGGTGCGCGTAAAAAAGTGGATTACCTTTCATGGCATTTCCCTCAATGTGAACCCTGATCTTTCTTATTATCAAAATATTATTCCCTGTGGACTTTCTGATTACGGCGTCACGTCGCTTCACGATAGGGGTGTTCAGGCAAATCTGCATGCTGTGGATGATGCGCTTGAGAAAAATTTTCGTCTCTTATTCGATCATGGGTACTCTCCAACCAACTCTTCACCAACGCAATTTGCTTCTGTTCAATCAGCATGGGTGCATGACCACAGTGAGGAATCCTGATCAGGTCAAATTGCGGACCTCGCTTACGCATGAGGGCAATAATATCATCCGTCAAAATATCTGATTCTTCTCCTTGAATGACCAGAACAGGACACTTGATTCTATCCCAAAGATCCCAGAGTTCAAAACGCTGCTTTTTTTCTTCTGCGGCTCCAACAACCTGGGGATCATAATTCAGCGTATACCCCCCTTCAGAATCATTCGTCAGACTGTATTGGAACAAATGTTGCCAATGTTCTTTTTCCCTAATGCCAAAAGGTGTATAAATAAAGCGTAAAAAGTTCTCAGCTTCCTCTTGTGTGGAAAAATGTACTTTAACACCAGCATAACCCAGGATGCGCTTCACAGCATCCTCTGGCATTTGAGCGCCCACATCATTAAGGATTAGCCTTCTGACGGGACTATTAGGTTGTGCAGCCATAATCATTCCCAAAATACCGCCCATGGATGTTCCCAGCCAATCAAGAGAAGAAATATTCAAGCGCGCTATCAAAGCTGTTAAATCGGATAAATACTGCTCTATTTTATAGGAATCTCTGACTTTGAAACGATCACTTTTTCCACGCCCCACCATATCAGGACATACAACTTGATAATGAGGCTGAAGAGCTTGGGCAAGATAATCAAAATCCCGCCCCACACGCGTCATTCCATGGACACATAAAAGTGTATTCACCGCTTTGTTGTCATTCCATTCATAGTAAATAACTCGATGAAAGCCTTCTGGCGAAAAACCATAAAGAAAATTTTCCTGCACGCGCTCCCCTTCCTTGTTTTTATTTTATTTATCATCAAGTATGCGCTCGTTTCACTTCCGCAAAACTCATTACAAGAAATACTACGTGTGTTGAAATTCTCCTCTTTTCAGAGGGGGCACAGAACTCACTTCTCTTTGTCCCAGAGTAACACATATTATTCCCAAAAGCGCACTAAACATAAGATAGGATGCTGGAGCAAGCGCTGAATCCAATATATTGGACAAACTTGCAACAATAAGGGGAGTTGTTCCCCCTAAAAGCGCCCCTCCCAAAGCATATCCAAAGCCTACACCACTATACCGTTCATGCACAGGAAAGAACGTTGCAAGAAGAGCTGTACTAGGAGCGCCAAATCCAGCGGTAATAATCCCAAGAACGATTTGAACAAAAATGACATTTAATAAGGAAAGATCTTTTTCAAGCAGAAAAAACAAGGGATAAGCAATGAGGAAAGATATCAGAGCCGTTAAAAGCATGACATTCTTTTTACCAAACTTATCAGCAACCATCCCCATTAAAGGAAGAAGAATCATCACAAAAATGTTAAGCCCCACATTAATGAGCATAATTTGAGAGATAGGAATATGCAGTTTTGTACTCAGTAAATATCCCATATAAACAGAAGCCATATAAAAGGGAATTAATGAGGTCGCCCCTACACCCATTGTACAAAAAAGATTCTTTTTTCTTTTCTGTAAGACTTTTAAAAGAGGAACCCGGGCAATTTCTTCATTCTTATGACTGATAAATGCCGGGCTTTCATTGACTCTTGAGCGCAGATAATAGCCTACCAGCCCGATCAACGTTCCCAATAGAAAGGGTATGCGCCATCCCCAGGATGGCATAAAGGAAAGAGTGCAAAAAAATCCAGCAAAAGTTCCCAAAACGCCCCCAAAGAATCCAGAAGCGCAGAGTGTGCTTCCAGCAAAAGCTTCTCTGCCTTTCTTGGAATACTCTATAACAAAGATAGAAGCGCCACTATATTCACCACCCACACATAATCCCTGTAAAAGGCGACAAATAACCAGAATGACCGGAGCGGCAATCCCAATCTCGGCATAAGTAGGCAGCAAACCAATGGTCAGAGTGGGAATTGTGACAAGGAATATAGTCAATACCAGGGCATAGCGCCGACCAAATCTATCTCCCAGATGACCAAATATAATCCCCCCAAGAGGGCGCATGACAAACCCCGCCGCGAATGTCCCTAAACTTGCAATAACAGACGTTGCCTGATTGCCCGTGGGGAAAAATAAAGGAGCAAGCATCGTTGCAAAAAAACCGTAGAGCATGACATCATAATACTCCAACGCATTACCAATCATCGCGGCAAAAATAGCCTTATAACGTTCCTTCATTCAGTGTCCCTCTTTATGTAACTTAGGCAAATATAATATAAAAATATTTTATACTATTCAAGAGATTAAAATATAACAGAAGAAACTTTCCTGACTTCCAGGAAAGTGTAAGAGAATTCTGTTATTAAACGCAGGCAACAAGTTTTTCTCTAAAATATTTTCCCAATGCCATGACGCGTTTTGAGCCAGCCAACTGCTTAGGATAGACATAATAGATAGGAATATTTGGTTTTTCTATTTCTGAAAGCACTTCAACAAGATTACTTTTTGTCAAACCAGGAAATTCTTCAGCAAGGGCGATAATGCCATGACCATTCTCAGCAGCTTGCCGCATCCCTGAAGACGTATTGATACATAAATAGGGATCTCTGAGCAAACCTTCTGGCATTCCTAGTTTTAGGGGCCAATTTATATCGCTGTAGGGATTCACGGTATCATAGCCAAAAACAATGAGTTGATGCTGATCAAGATCTTCTGGCATTTTGGGTGTTCCATATTTTTCCAGATATTCTGAGCTCGCATAAAGCTTGAGATGGAAGACAGAAATTAATTCCTGTATCAACTCGGGTTGATTCGCCATAAAAGGTCTGACAGAAACGTCAGCCTGGCGTGTTTTTAGATCTAGTTCTTCATCATTCCCTATCACCGTCAGACGGATTCTGGGATTTTTTTTCAGAAAATCGCCAATATATGGCATGATCCACACAGAAGCAATTGCCATAGTGGTCGCAATTTTCAATGTACCTTGCAATTCTTCTTCTTGTTCAAGCATCAACATTTCTGCACGCGTGAATACCTCAAGAGCTTTTTCTGCCGCTTTAAACAGTCCCTCACCTTGCTTTGTCAAGATAACTCCCCGGGGTATCCTTTCAAGCAGCTTCATACCTACTTGATACTCAAGATTTTGAATGCTTCGACTCAGAGCCGATTGACTCAGGTTGAGGATTTCTCCTGCCGCCGTAAAACTTCCCGCTTTAGCAACATAGTAAAATGTCTTGTATTTATCCCAGTCAATATTAGTTTTCATACGTTTAGCCCTTAAAAATTGATTATCATTATTAAATCTCTTACTTTTGATTTAATCTCTTCAAAATTTTCACAAAAAATAAAATTGTAACATATCTATTATCTATATTACTAGAAATGAGCCTCTGAAGCATTGTAAATGCTTCTTCTGAAGACTACGACGCAAGGACTTCTAGCGCATTAAAAAAATTCAGAAGTTTTGTGTGATCTCTCTTTTTCCCAATGTTTATGCATTCTTGTAATACACTGCAATAAATGTTATTGCTTGCCTACAAATAAGTTGAATAATGGAAAATGCATGCGCTATGCCCATGAAAAATCTATAGAATCTGAATATAGCATCAAACGTGACCTTGCCGCAGCGTATAGACTCTTGGCACATTTCAAAATGGATGATCTGACGTATACTCACCTTTCAGCAAGAGCGCCCGGAAGCAATGTCTTTTTTATTTATCCCTTTGGTTCCTTATTTGAAGAAGTGACTGCCTCTTCCCTGATGAAAGTAGATTGTAATGGCAATATCGTAGAAGGGCAAGAAGAACAATATAATCAAACAGGTTATGTTATACACAGTGCAATTTATAAAAAGAGAAAAGATATTCATGCAATCTTTCATCTCCATACAACAGCAGGTGTTGCTGTCTCAACCATGAAGTGTGGATTGATGCCTATCAGTCAGTTTTCCTTTCATTTTTACAATAGACTGTCCTACCACAACTATAACTCCCTTGCCCTGGACCATGACCAACATGGCAATAACCTTCAGGAAGACCTGGGAAATCACAAAGCGATGATTTTAAATAATCATGGAACTTTGACATGTGGCGCCAGCATTCAGGAAGCTTTTTTTTATGCTTATTATTTAGAACAGGCTTGCAAAGTTCAATGTGCCGCGCTGCAATCCGGTCAGCAACTAATGATGCCCTCTGCCCCTGTCTGTGAACAAGCTGCCAGCGATATGTGTGATTTTGAGCCAAATTTAGGACAAAGAGACTGGAAAGCCCTCGTCAGAATGCTGGATAAAAAAGACCCGAGCTATAAAAACTAAAGGCTGAATGCTCTTTAATTTGTCTTCTTCACAAACTTTTGCTATCAACAAGTATGCTAAAATTAAAACAGGTTACTTATCGAATTGGTGGACGGACTCTTTTAGAGGCTGCAGATCTTCATTTGCCAAAAGGACACCATGCTGGACTCGTAGGAAGAAATGGTTGTGGAAAATCCACGCTTTTTAAAATGATACTTGGATCAGTCCATACAGATGCCGGGGATCTAACCCTGACAGGTCAAATGAAAGTTGCAACAGTTGCTCAGGAAACGCCGGGAGGAGAGCGAACACCTTTGGAATTTGTTCTTTCTTCACACCAGGAAATGGATGCTCTTTTAAAAGAAGCAGAAACATGTGAGGATCCTGATCGGATCGGAGAAATTTATGCGCGCCTGACAGAAATTGATGCCTATACGGCCGAAGCCCGTGCCGCACAGATCCTCGTGGGGTTGGGATTTAATGATGAGCAACAAAGCCAGCCTCTTTCAAGCTTTTCAGGGGGATGGCGCATGCGCGTGGCTTTGGCTGCCGCCCTTTTTCAGGAACCTGATCTTCTTCTTTTGGATGAGCCGACCAACCACCTGGATCTGGAAGCATCTGTTTGGCTTGAAAGCTTTTTAAAATCTTATCCACATACTCTGTTGATTATCAGTCATGACCGTCAATTATTGAATGCTGTCGCAACGCGTATTTACCACCTGCACCAGGGTAAGATCATCCAATATAATGGAAATTATGACTTTTATGAGGTGACCCGCAAGCAACAAATGATGCACGCGACAGCCTATAATGAGAAGATTGAAGCGCAACGCCAACATATGATGAAATTTGTTGAGCGATTCCGCTCTAAAGCCTCAAAAGCTCGACAAGCGCAAAGCCGCCTTAAAGCCATTGAAAAACTCGAGCCTATTTCCCTAATGTTGAATGACCCCACATTAACCATCGACTTTCCTGAACCAGAGAAGCTTGCGCCCCCTCTTATAAGTTTTGAGAAAGTCTCAACAGGTTATGAGGGAAACATTATTTTGAGGGGCCTGAATGGCAGTATTACGCCGGAAGACCGCATTGCTTTGCTGGGGAAAAATGGAAATGGAAAGTCCACCTTCGCCAAATTGCTTGCAGGTCGTCTTGAGCCAATGGATGGCTATTTTCATAGCTCTCCCAAAGTGCGGGTTGGGTATTTTCATCAACATCAGATGGAAGACTTAAACGCAGGATGGACAGGGTTCGATCACCTTTCTGATCGGATGCCTAAAACACCTGAATTACAGCTTCGATCTCACCTCGGACGCTTTGGCTTTAACAAGGAAAAATCTGAAATTGCTGTTGAAAAACTTTCAGGAGGAGAAAAAGCACGCCTGGTTTTATGCCTTATCACTTCCCAAAAACCGAATATTCTGATTTTTGACGAGCCAACCAACCACCTGGACGTTGAGATGCGTGAATCCCTGATGATGGCGATTAATGAATTCAAGGGAGCGGTGATTCTTATTACACACGATTGGCACCTCTTGCGTCATACTGTGGATCGCTTATGGCTCGTCGCGAATCACACTGTTAAACCCTATGACGGCGACCTTGAAGATTATCGTCGGGAAATTTTGGGACTGACACCTAAAAATTCGTCCAAAGAACTCAAAAATTCTAAAAAGAAAAAATAAGGATACCCAAAAGATTTCAAAATCTGGGTAGGCGGATGAGCGTTGAGTCTCGCGCAGCGTAAGTAAAGTATGTCAACAGGGTGGGATTCCCGAAGGGAAATCCCGAAGTCCAACGACCCCGGGTTTTGAAAGGCGAAGAGTATATCAAAACTGATGCAATCCAGGCTATAGTTGAGTCACACAATTCACTCATAATCTAATTGCCTTATTCCTCGTGGAATTCTTTGATTTTCGGGTTTTTGGCATGTAGAGCAAAAGCACCTTTCGTCAAACCTCTATAGGTTGTATAGATTTCTATCAAATCTTCACGCAGAGTAGGCCTGCTACTTTTTTGCCACTCTTCAGCATTTTCATACAAGAGAGAAGATCTTAATTTATCATCCAACTCTTTAGCTGTAGTAGCATGAACGATAGCAGGTTTTTGAAGGAAATCCTCCTGCAACATAGAACAAAGCGTGGCTTTGACACCTTCTTCTAAAAGAGGTTTCGAATCTTTGTTTCGCAAATTACATCCTCGGATAGCCCCTACCAAATCTTGATCAAAACGCGTCGTTTGTAAATGTTTCCAACGTGCATTCAAATATTTCATCATGTACATATTTTCGCATAGCTCTATTAAGTTCTCACTAATATCCGAATATTTAACAGGTTTATCCTTAACTTTTTGACGGAAAATTTTGAAAGGGTCTTGCTCTTCTAAGCCAGCCGTAACAACGCCAGTCTTATGATGAGTAGTGGTTGCCAATTTGAGAGAATTGAAATCTCTTCCCATACCTGTTTGCTTCCATAATAAAACAAAAGGTGAATTATTATAGTCTTTATCGGCCTGCACAGGAGCAGTAGTATATCTCTTGATAAAATTAGATAAGGTAAAACACTTATATTCTAATTCTAACCAATTTATAAGCTTAAAATAAGCTCCAGCCTCTACACCGGTTAGTGAACTTGCTTTTCCTTTCACAAGGTTGATAAAACTCTCCGTAGCATTATCGAAATGCTCCATTAATTCTCCAAATTTATCTAGAGAAACTTTAGAAAATATCCGACTATAAATATTCTGAAGATTGATATACCGAGTTAAGCCTGGAATTTCTTGCTTTTTTTGCTCACAAAAGTCATTGTAAACTCCAAGTGTATTTTCAAAAAGCCTTTTACATTCTTGAGCCAAAGGAAGCCTTACGCCTTTAATACGGGCGGCAGCTTGTACTACCACATCAAAAGTTGTAACATCATTGACATCTAGTTCATCTAAAGCCTTCATATTCAATTTAGATAGCCCCATGAGGTTCCCCTTTATTCTATCGTATTCATCTTTGAGCAGCTGCATACTATCTTTAAGGGGTTGCTCTGAAACTGTCGGTTGAGACATTAAACGGTCAGCGTGAAAAAAATTATCAGAATCGAGCGGTAACCAAACAGGGGTTTGACCCGAAGGAGATTCTACTGCCATCCCCAATAATCTAATAATTTCCATTTCGAGAGACTTAATTTTTCGCCCATACTCTGCTAACTCTTCACCATTACGTAGTCTTGCAACTTCCGCTTGCAAAGTGGAAATATCTACATCTCGCTCTTGTATTTCTCTGACTCTTGCTGCATACTCCGCAGGGTCTGCCCTTTGACTTAGTCTTGCGACTTCCGCTTGCAGAGCAGAAATTTCTCTACCTCTTTGTTCATGTTCTTCCAGAGTGGCACCGCCTCTTAATCTGTCAAGCTGTGCCTGCAGAGTAGCAATTTGTCTAACTCTTTGTTCATGTTCTTCCGGATTGGCACCGCCTCTTAATCTGTCAAGCTGTGCCTGCAGAGCAGAAATTTCTCTAGCTCTTTGTTCATTTTCTTCCGGAGTGGCACCGCCGCTTAATCTGTCAAGGTGTGCCTGCAGAGCAGAAATTTTTCCTTCAAGGTCAGGGTCTATACCTTCTCTTAATCGTTTATTTTCCTCTTGTAGTCTTAAATTATCTACATAAACTCCTGCCATTGCAGTACATTTCTCTTGAAGTAATTTATGTTCTTCTTGAAATTCTTTTTGTTCCTTTATAATGATTGACAAAGAATCCAGAGGCGAGAAATTCGCCGAAGATGTTTTCTTTTGTAAATTTTGGATCATTGTATTTACTAATTGTAATTGATTTTCTAGATTTCTAATGTAATTATCTTCATTTTCTATCTTTTTATCTGTATCTTTATTTTCAGTATAATCAATTATTCCCTCTTCTTCTTTCCCTATTTGCTCTATATTCTGAGATTTTGAGACGGACTCATAAGATCTAGTAGAAACAACACTTTCACCTCCACCAATAGATTGAGTTCCGCTAGATTCATTGGCATAAGCCCGATTTTCCACGGTTTGTATCTTTTGGGTTTCCAGCTTTTCCACTATTTCCTTATAAACAGTCGCTTCCTTAAGATAAAAATCTCTTTCTTTCCTAAGGATTTCATTTCGATCTGTAAGGTCTTTATTTGCTATAGAAAGTTGTTTATTCCTATGCTGCGCTTCTAAGAGGCGTTCTTCCCCTGAACCTTCTTTATCTATATTTTTTACTCCCAATAAATTTTCTTTGACTCCAAGGCTTTCGTTCTTAGAATCAGCAAAAGAAAGCTGAGTACTATTAAAATAGCTGAGGATAAATAAAATTGTTAAGGTAAATTTTTTCTTTGCAAAACTCATAAACATACGATCACTCTCACTTTAGTCAAAAAATTTCATTCTTAGAAATGACTAATAGGAATATAAGTGTCAAATAATATTTGTCAATAAATTAATAATGTCATCACTTTTTATTGTTATTTTTAAATAAAATTCCATATATAAAAATTGGTAATATTGTTCTAGACAAAAATTTTATCTCAATGTTTAGAATGCCCATCTTTGAGAGAAAGTGAGGGAACCCCTGAATCTTCTTAAAATTCATGAAGTTATGGCAGAATTTCACCTTATTAAGGGCATTTTCATACAAGGCCTGTGAGATGTTTTGAGCCTTACTTAACTCTCAAGATATTGAGCGCTCATACTCTCAATCGAGCCATTTTATCGGGATTTTTTCTGATTCTTGATTGATCCTCTTGGAAGGCTTATAATTTCTGAAATTTTAAATAATAATCATCAAAATTTTGAACAGTCTTTACAAGAATTTACTGAACAGCCCAGATTACGACCCTATATTCCTTGACATCTCTGAATATTTAGCATAGGCTAAGTATTATCTTAATGAATAGTTTTTTAAGATAGTATTGTTAAACATAAAGGTTCCAGTATCCCTTCGACATTCTCTAGGCAGAGTTTTCACCCCGCTTGGCAGTTCACGTGATTGTGGTTTTTTGGAATCTCATTTGAAGGAAAGAAACATATGAGTCGTGAACTCTTTGTAGGCAATTTGCCTTACTCAGCAACGGAAGAATCTCTTACCGAGTATTTTGGTAGCGCGGGAAAAGTTGAATCCGTTAAAATTATTACAGATGTCCACACGGGTCGCTCGCGGGGTTTTGGATTCGTTAAGATGGAATCTGACGAAGGAGCTGCAAAAGCTATTCAGGATCTGGATGGAAAAGAATATGCAGGTCGTGAGCTAAAAGTAAATGAAGCTGGCGGAGGAAACGCTGGTGGTGGACGTCGTCCAGGCGGTCCTCGTCAGGATGGGGGCGGCTTCCGCTCTCGTGACGGTGGCGGAGCACCAAGAGGTGGTGAGCGTCGTCCTTATCGCAATTAATTTTCATAGCTGATTGCTTAAGTTATCCCCAAAAAGCCTTAAACTTTTTGGGGATTTCTTTTATCTCAACTTTTCTGGTTCTTCCTGAATTCTCTAGGGTATGTCATCCAGTTAACCCAAAATATTATTTTTACATTAAAGGAAAAATATAAATGCTTTCATTTGAAGAGCTTAATTTGATTACACCAATTCTAAATGCTCTCAAAACTGAAGGGTATACGACGCCAACACCTATTCAGCTTCAGGCGATTCCACATCTGCTTGCTGGGAGTGACTTGCTGGGATATGCCCAAACAGGTACAGGTAAGACTGCCGCGTTTGCGTTACCTATTTTACAGTATCTCGATCATCATAAAAAACCTAAGTCACCTAGAAAGATTCGTGCACTCGTTTTAGCGCCAACAAGAGAATTAGCAGCGCAAATTAGCGATAGTTTTCACTCTTATGGCAGGAACTTAAAGTTAAGCTATTCAGCTATCTTTGGTGGCGTGGGGCATGATAGACAAATTCAGTCACTTTCAAGAGGAGTTGATGTATTGGTGGCGACCCCCGGAAGATTGCTTGATTTTGTGAATAAAGGATATATAAATCTAAATTCTTTGGAATTCTTTGTATTAGATGAAGCTGACCAGATGTTTGATATGGGTTTCTTGCCTTCTCTTAAAAAGATCGTTCAGTTGCTTCCTCACAAGCGCCAAACATTGCTTTTTTCTGCGACGATGCCGACGGATATTTCAAACCTTGCCGCGAGTATTCTAACCAATCCTGTTACTGTGGAAGTTACACCCGTTGCTTCTACTGCGGACAAAATTGACCAGAGAGTTATCTTTATTGAGCAGGTGAATAAGAATGCTTTGTTAGGAGAACTTCTCAGAGATCCAACCATCACGAGAGCATTGGTTTTCAGTCGTACAAAACATGGAGCCAATAGAATTTACGAAAAATTGAAATCTCTTAAAATTAGATGTGAAGCAATTCACGGTAACAAATCACAGACCGCAAGACAAAAGGCTTTAGAGTGGTTTCGGGCTGGTCATGTGCGCGTATTAGTCGCGACTGATATTGCTTCTCGAGGCATTGATGTTGATGGAATTTCACATGTTATTAATTATGATTTACCTAATGTCCCTGAAAATTATATTCACAGGATTGGTAGAACTGCACGTGCAGGTAATGAAGGCGTTGCTATCTCCTTTTGTAATAAATCAGAAAGACCGTTTCTTCGCGATATAGAAAGACTGGTTAAAAAGAAAATTCCCGGCGAAGAAAGTTCAATAGTTGCCAGTGAATCTGATAAACTGAAAAAATCACCTGACGGGATACAGCTCAAAAGAACATTTTTACAAAAACCTTCTTCTGATAGAAATCATAATAGTTCCACAAGTTTCGAAAACAGAGAACAAAAAGTAGAAGACACATCGGCTGACTACAGAACAAAAAAGACTTCTCAAAAAACCACTAAAAAGCCATTTTTTTCTAAAGCTTTTAAGGAAAGTGGATTAAAATCGCCAAACGGTAACAATGGCTCAGGCAAACCTTTTAAAAAGAAAAGAAGATCATAGCTGTAACGTCTTTAATCAATGGGAACTATGCTTTATATTTCCTTATTTTGTCATCCCTGCGAAAGCGGGAATCCATAGAGCAATATCCTAGCTTAGGTTTCTACAGCAGCTGGAGATGATAAAATTCTGATTTTTTTATTTGATAGATTTGTTCTTATGTCAAACTTAAACGGGATCTTTCCTCGACCTTTTCTCTCTATACGTTTCTGTCAAACACCGGATGCAAAAAATATTCTTTTTATCTTGAGTTAGGCAGGTTACAAAAGGATATAGAGTTATTTCTCTTCAGAGTTTCTGGCGCAAAGCCGGGAAGGGGTCAAAGACCACATTGTCTTTTGATCCTACGTCTCCCAGACGTGAAGCCTCCCTGTTAAACTTGACCGGGGCTAACCCCCCGGTCTTTTTTTTATATCCCTATTATCATGTTTAAATATTAAAAAAATCTTAATTTTTTTTAATTCAATCCTTTTTGTCCCAACGCCAGAAATTTTTGCTTTCGCTGAGACCTAATCCTCTCAGACGAACTATTTAGATATTTATTCAATGCCTTTTCTATAGCATCTCCTGTGGCAGAAATTGCAGATTGTGGTGAACGTTGCGCCCCTCCTACAGGTTCAAGAATAATAGAATCAATGATATCAAGGGCTTTTAGATCCTGAGCTGTCAATTTTTGCGCTGCCGCAGCCTCCTGTTTCTTGTCAACGCTTCGCCACAAAATAGAAGCACATCCTTCAGGCGTCACAACAGAATAAATGGCATGTTCAAGCATCAACACTTCATTCGCCGCTGCCAGGGCAATAGCACCCCCTGACCCCCCCTCTCCTGTCACCGTTGCAATAACAGGCACTTCAGCCTTGAGAAAAGTTTCTATACTTCGGGCAATAGCTTCGGATTGACCTCTTTCTTCGGCATCTTTTCCAGGATGGGCCCCTGCTGTGTCAACAAATGTAAGAATCGGCAAACTATAATCGTTTGCAAGCCGAACCAGGCGACAAGCCTTACGATACCCCTCAGGACGAGGCATCCCAAAATTATGCAAAAGACGCGATTCAATATCATGCCCTTTTTCTGTTCCCATTATCATGACGGGCTTTCCTCGAAAGCGCCCCACTCCCCCTACAATGGCCTTATCTTCAGAAAAAGCACGATCCCCTGCCAATTCCACAAAATCTTCAATCAGATGACGGATAAAATCAAGACAATGAGGACGCTCGGGATGCCGCGCAACGAGAACTTTTTGCCACGGCGTAAGACGCATATAAGTCTGGCGCAAAAGACGTTGCACCTTTTCTTCCAGACGAGCAACCTCTTTGGAAATATTAAAATCTTTAGAGGATGAGAGATGACGCAACTCATCCAGTTTACTTTCAAGGTCGGCAATAGACTGTTCGAATTCCAGGGGTGCGGCCACATCAAAGCCTTTCATCTATCATTATGCTTCTTCTGTCGTAGCTACTTTTAGACGTTTTGACAAGGGGTGATGTTTTAAAACAAGTTCTTCCATTTTTTCCGTCATGACATGGGTATAAATTTCAGTTGTTGAAACATCTGCATGACCAAGCAATTGCTGAACGCTGAGCAGATCTGCGCCTCGATTAAGAAGATGCGTCGCAAAGGCATGGCGTAAGACATGAGGAGAAACTCGTCGAGGATCAAGTCCTGCTTTAAGCGTGATGTCCTTTAAAATTTTTCCAAAACCCTGACGCGTCAAATGCCCTTTGGCGCTTCTTGAAGGGAAAAGCCACGGCAAAGGTTTAGAAGAAGGTTCAAAAATACGACGGACACCCAAATAAGCTTTGAGAGCTTCGATCGAAGGTTCAGATAAAGGCACAATACGTTCTTTTCCACCCTTTCCCTTGATCAGTAAATAAGGTTGATTGGCTTTTAAGGCCTGAACAACCGTAAGAGTCAAAAGTGTTACCATTTCCGATACACGCATTCCTGTCGCATAAAGAAGTTCAAGCAAACATCGAACGCGTATTCCTTCTGTTTCTGGCATCCCGTTTGCAACATTCAGCAGGGCACAAACTTCTTCTTCGTGAAGGATCTTTGGAAGTGTCCTTCCTTTGCGTGGACTTTCCAAAGTCAGAGTCGGATTATATTGGATATAACCTTCCTGAAAAAGAAATTTAAAATACTGTCGCAATGAGGATAATTGTCGCGCGCGCGTTGAAGGGCTCAATTGTCGATGATTCAGCTCTTTCAGATAAGAGCGTATGACTTTTTCATCTATATCATCAGGAGAATTCTTTTTTATAAATTCAAAGAACGCCTCTAAATCTTTTTTATAAGCCATCAGCGTATTTTGTGCTGCTCCCCGTTCAACACACAGCATTTCCAGAAAAGGTTCAATAAAAGACATAAGGTATATCTTTTTTATATTTTATAAAGGTTTAGATGCAATGATGCCCACACATTCACGCCCATCGTTTCTAAAATCAGGCTCAGCACCAGGGTGAATGGGATAAAAACCAACTTTTTCAACCTTAAACCCTACTTTCAAAAAGATTTTCTCTAAAATGTCTGGTTCAAACACATGAATAAAATCAGGATTAAGACTTGTACAAGGGTGGTTGCAATACTCTTTTATATTTTCTACTTGTCCTGGCCAAGAGATTTTTTGCTCTTTCCTTGCTTGATAAACAGGAAGAAAATCTCTCAACACTCCTATATAAGGACTGATCACTGTCAGGAATACTTTCCCTCCCGGTTTTAACCAATCGTACAAGAGAGGAATTCCCTGTTCAATTTCTTCAGCTTTAAGGAAATGTAAAACTTGCAACATCACAATAGCATCAAAGTTATTTGATGAAAAATCTATCTCTTGAGGAAATTTCCCGACACATAGAGTTAAATGATCTAACAGGTGAGCCGGTGCTTTGCTTTTCAGCACATCAAGATGGGTGGTATCAAGGTCATTTGCGACAACAAAAGCACCGGCTATTAAAGCGGGAATACTTGTTGTCAACCCATAGGCAGCACCAATATCTAAAACAGTCGGTGAGGAAAGATGCTCTATATAACCAAGGAAAAACTGACCATACTCATTCACTAGAGTTTCACGAACGTATCCTTTTTTGTTTGCTGTAGGTATCCCAAATAATGGCGAATTCTTCACTGTAAAACACTCTTTTTTAAGAAAAAGAAGCGGCCAGAACGAGCTGTTGGATGAGTCGTTACTGCTAAAAACGCTCCTATAGCACAAAACAACAGATAATAAGCAGGCGCTTTTTGATCTCCTGTCCACTTAAGTAAGGCGGTCGCAATTAAAGGCGCTGTCCCACCCAACATAGCACAACCAATTGTATATCCTAATGAAATACCGCTATACCGCTCATTCGTTGGAAAAAGAGACGTCAGATAAGCTGAACAGGGTGCTGCAAATGCAACACAAAGAGTACTCAAACATAACTGCACAAACAAAATAGCCTCAAAAGAATGAAGGTTATTCTCCAAGAAAAAGAAAAGGGGATAACTACAAACCGCTAAACTACCAGAAGCGATTGCCATCAATGTCGAAACACCAATACGATCTGCAAGAAGCCCCATCAATGGAGACAAACACGTCCAAAAAGTCAAGAGACCCAAATTAAGTTTCATAATATCCAATGATGTAAAATGTAAATTCAGTTTTAAAATACCATTCAGATGAGTCGTGACGATAAAAAAAGGAACAAGAACACCGGCAGCAATCCCCATAGCTCGAAACATGCTTGCTTTATGGTATTTTAAGGTATTTACCAGTGGATATTTCAAAATTTTTCCCTGCTTTTGAGTTGCTACAAATTCAGGAGTTTCAGTGAGGTAACGACGGATGGTATACCCTAATACACCTATAAAAGCGCCAAATATAAAAGGGATTCGCCATCCCCAGGATGGCATAAAGGGTTGTAAACAAAGAAAGCCAAATCCTGCTCCAACAATACCACCTAAATAAGAAGCAACTGCCATAAAACTTGAATAAAATCCCTTATGCTTAGGCTCTGCACACTCAATAATAAAAGTCATAGCCCCCCCAAGCTCTCCTCCAACACAAAATCCTTGTACAAGACGGCAAGTAACAAGAAGAATCGATGCTAAAACGCCAATGGAAGCATAAGAGGGCAAAATACCTATGATAAACGTTGGAAAAATCATTAAAACAATAGACCAACTCAAGGCCTTCTTACGACCCAAACGATCACCTATATGACTAAAAAAAAGTCCTCCTATAGGGCGGGCAATAAAACCAGCAGCAAGAGCGGCAAAAGTCGAGAGATAAACGACGAAAGGATCCTCATGAGGGAAGAAAATAGGACCCAGTATAACTGCAAAGAGCGTATAAAGCGTGTTATCATAGACTTCTAAGGCCGTACCGGACACCGCAATAGCAATATTTTTTACACGTTTCATAAAAATTCTCTCCCTTTTCAGAAATGACAAGCTCAATAGTCTCTCTTCACTACTGTCACCGAATATATAAGAAGAAAAGTAACCCCATATGCAGAATAAACGTACTTATGCGAGGGGCTTTTGCTTAAAAATCTTCTCAAGATAATCACAAAATAACTCGATTCTTTTCATTCCCTTGAAATGATCGAGGTAAATTATGTATGCTTTTATAGCCGGCCCATCAATAGAGGGCAAAACAGGAACTAAATCTGATGTTTTTAAATCAGGATGTTCCCTGGGTAGGGAGATAATTCCTAAACCAGCTTGAGCGGCATGAAACAATCCAATACTTGTACCAATACTCAGGTAAGGATCTCTTGGATTGTCTTTCTCTCTACCCAGCATAAGCTGCCAATCCTCAGCATCCCCAAAAAGACTGGGATGATTATCCGATATTAATAAACGATGAATATCAAGATCTTTAGGCTTTTGAGGAACTCCAAATTCCTTCAAATACTTGGGGCTTGCATAGAGTTTCTCATGAAAAGTATATAACTCTCGTTGAATAAGACCAGATTCATCTTCAATATAAGGATGAATCAGGATATCTGATTCACGCAATTTAAGGTCAGGAGTAGAATTACTGGCAACGACAGAAAGCCTGATCTTAGGATATAAGTCTAAAAAATCTTTAAGAACGCAACTGAGATAAGATGAAACAAAACCAATTGTGGCTGCAATTCTCAAATACCCTTCAGGATCTCTACGACGCTGATTGACTTCAATATTCTTTTCTTCAATCTTTTTATAAATTTCTCCCACAGTCTCGAACCATTGCTTGCCTTCTTCTGTTAAGGTAAGCCCACGACTTTCACGATAGAATAGGCGAATGCCCATGCTGTCTTCAAGGCTCATAATTTGCCGGCTCAAAGCCGGTTGACTGAGATGCATCCCCACACTAGCGTCTGTGAAGCTTTTATACTGGGCGACGCGATAAAACGTCTTTAATCTATCCCAATCCATAGAGATACTCCTTTTTATACAACCATCATAACAGGGCAGGTTATCATTTGTTTAAATTGCTTGAGAAATTCAGCACCAACGGCACCATCAACAACACGATGGTCAACAGAAAGCGTGCAATTCATCACTGTAGCAACTTCTATTTTTCCAGCTTTAACAATGGCTTGTTGCTGACCAGCCCCAACAGCCAGAATACATCCTTGGGGAGGATTAATAACAGCCGCAAAATTCTTAATACCATACATCCCTAGGTTTGAAAGACTAAATGTACCACCCTGGAATTCATGGGGCTTTAATTTTCCTGCGCGTGCTTTGGCTACAAGCTCTTTCATTTCCCGGGAAATTTCACTCAAGGATTTCTGGTCAGCGCCGCGCACGATAGGAGTGATAAGCCCTGCATCCGAAGCAACTGCTACTGAAATATCAGCCCGATTGAAAAGCTTCAGATGATCCTCTCCCCATGCTGCATTTGCTTCAGGAACTTTCTTCAAAGCCATAGCAATCGCCTTGATGACAAAATCATTGACGGAAATCTTTTGCGTCTCGTCTAAATTAAGGTTAATTTCCTGACGTGCTTTCAATAAATCATCAATTTCGCATTCAATGGTTAAGTAGAAATGCGGAACCATTTTCTTCGATTCAGATAAACGTTGGGCGATCACCTTGCGAACATTCGTAAGCCTGATTTCCTGATAGGATGGAAAAAGCTCATCTGCGGCTTTTACTTCTGGCAGAGGTGCTTGGCGGATGGCTGTATTACCATAAGCTTCAACATCATCCCTGATAATTCGACCTCTTGGCCCAGAACCTGAAAGAGTGCCCAGGTCAATTTGTTTCTGTTCCGCGATCCGTTTGGCCAAGGGCGTTGCAAAAACCCGATTTTGCCCCCCAGAAGAAGAGGGCAATTCAGATACTGTCGCTAATGCTGGTTTCGCAGAAGAAGAAGCAGGAGCCAATATCGGTGGCTTTTTAATTGATACTTCATCCAAAGCCGAAGAATCTTCCCCCTCTTCCAGTAATAACCCAATAAGTTCATTGACCTTAACGTTTTCAGTACCCTCAGGAACGACGATTCGACCCAAAATCCCTTCGTCTACAGCCTCAATTTCCATTGTTGCCTTATCAGTTTCAATTTCTGCAAGAATTTGTCCCGCCTTAACCTGTTCCCCCTCTTTTTTATGCCATTTTACAAGATTCCCTTCACTCATGGTCGGTGAAAGCGCTGGCATCAAGATTTGTATGGGCATGAATTCTATCCCCGCATTATTTAATTAAAATTATATTCATTCTAATGTCGATAACATACTTGCCGCACCACATCAACTACCTGCTCTACTTGGGGAAGAGTCAAGTTCACAAGGTTATCGGCATAAGGCATCGGAACATCAGCACCCGTTACCCGCATGATAGGTGCGTCCAGATAATCAAAAGCCTGCTCCATCATCAGTGCCGAAATTTCAGCGCCAATTCCTGCAAAAGGCCATCCTTCTTCCAGAGAGACCAAACGGTTTGTCTTCATGATTGATCGCAAAATTGATGGCGTGTCCAGAGGACGAAGTGTACGAAGATCAATGACTTCTGCCTGAATGCCCTGTTGTGCAAGCTTTTCAGCTGCGTCAAGAGCAACTTTGACCATCAGGGAAAATGCCGTAATTGTTACATCTGTCCCTTCCCGCACGATTTTTGCCTGACCAATAGGAACCAGATGATCCTCGTCCAGAGGAGTTGGAAAAGACACACCATATAACATTTCATTTTCCAAAAAGATCACGGGATTAGGATCACGAATAGCCGATTTTAAAAGACCTTTTGCATCGCTGGCATCATAGGGCGAAATAACTTTTAAACCAGGACAATGGGCAAACCAGCTGGCAAAACATTGCGAATGTTGAGCAGCAACGCGCTTGGCGGCACCATTGGGACCGCGAAAAACAATAGGACATCCCATTTGCCCCCCAGACATATAAAGAGTTTTTGCAGCGCTATTGATGATTTGATCCATCGCCTGCATTCCAAAGTTAAACGTCATGAACTCAATAATGGGGCGAAGTCCAGCAAAAGCGGCACCAACGCCCAAACCAGCAAAACCATGCTCGGTAATAGGAGAATCAACAATACGCCCAGCGCCAAATTCATCCAATAATCCCTGACTTACCTTATAAGCACCCTGATATTCGGCGACTTCTTCTCCCAACAAAAATACATTTGTATCACGTCGCATTTCCTCAGCCATCCCGTCACGTAAAGCTTCGCGTACAGTAATCATAGGACTATTTATGATTGTTTCTGTCATAGATTCCTCTTCTTAATCTGAAGTAGAATTTCTCTCATTTTCAATGAGAATATCGGTATAAAGCTCAGAAGGATCAGGTTCGGGACTTATTTGTGCAAACTCTGCTGCTTCTGTAATAATTTTTTTAATTTCCTTATCGATTGTTTTGAAATCTTCCTCAGTAACACTAAACTCCTTTTCAAGCTTCAATCGCGCGTGCATAACAGGATCAGCATTCTCACGCATATTCTCAACTTCTTCCTTGCTACGATACTTGGCAGGATCAGACATGGAATGCCCTCGATAGCGATATGTCTTCATCTCGAGAATAATGGGGCCATTTCCTGCCCGAACATAATCTACCGCCGCAAGCGCTGCTGTATGTGCCGCAAGAATATCCATTCCATCGGCTTCTCGTCCAGGGATACCATAGGCCATACCACGTTCATAAAGATGCTCTCCCGCTGCATGTCGTTGAACGGACGTTCCCATGGCATACCCATTATTTTCAATGATAAAAATTATGGGAAGCTTCCAAAGAGCGGCCATATTAAAGGTCTCATACACCTGTCCCTGGTTAACAGCACCATCTCCCATATAAGTAACGCAAAGCCCCCCATCAGCACGATATTTATGAGCAAAGGCCAGCCCTGCTCCCAAGGGAACCTGAGCACCCACAATACCATGCCCTCCAAAAAAATTCTTTTCCCGCGAGAACATGTGCATCGACCCACCCTTACCTTTGGAATACCCCCCAATACGACCTGTAAGCTCGGCCATCACACCGCGTGGATCCATGTTGCAAGCAAGCATATGACCATGGTCGCGATAGGCTGTAATAACGGTGTCTTTTGATGAAAGGACAGACTGTATGCCAACAACAACAGCTTCTTGTCCAATATAAAGATGGCAAAAACCAGCGATCAACCCCATCCCGTAAAGTTGCCCCGCTTTTTCCTCAAAACGGCGGATAAGAAGCATTTTATGGTAATACTCTAAAAGCTGTTCTTTCGTGACAGAGGAACGAGAGGCAGAACTCGCTGAAACAGATTTGGTTTGAACGCCCAATGTTGTCTCCTCTTTAGAATCAGGCATAAAAAAAATATACCACTTTTCAGTGCATATTTCTGGCACAAAATGAATACAAAACGGGCGTTAAAAGGGGAACAAACCCCTTCTTTACGTCACAACAGAACTATATATCCTCAGAAACAGATTCTTCAGAAGTGATAATCTCCTGATTTTTCTTATTCAAATTACGCACATATGTATTCTTCTCGGTAATACGCGCAGCCTTGCCCGTACGAGCGCGTAAATAATAAAGCTTTGCCCGTCGCACGTCACCATACCGCACCACTTCAATACGAATATTGGGAGAATATAATGGAAATACGCGCTCCACACCTTCTCCAAAGGAAAGCTTTCTGACAGTTACGGAAGAATTAATTCCTGCATTTTTTCTCGCAATACAGAATCCTTCATAAGCCTGTGTCCTCTCTCGCTCTCCTTCAACCACCTTTACGTGGATACGTAATGTATCGCCTGCTGAAAATTGGGGAACAGGATTATTCGCCGCAAGCTTGGTCACTTGTTCCTGCTCAAATTGTTGAAGAATGTTCATTCTCTTTATCCTTTCTCTTTGTCTCGCGTATCACAATACTTTTTCCACAAATCGGGTCTGCGAACGCGCGTAATCTCTTCAGCTTGCGCCTGACGCCAACGACGTATTTGTTCGTGGTGCCCCTGAAGCAATATGTCAGGAACTTCACGCCCTTCCCACACACGGGGCCGCGTATACTGGGGATATTCCAAAAGCCCTTGAGAAAAGCTTTCTTCCTCCAGAGATTCAGCCGAGCCTATAACACCTGGCAGAACCCGTACGCACGCATCAATCAAAGCCATAGCAGGCAATTCGCCCCCCGTAAGGATGAAATCACCTATGCTCACTTCTTCAAATTCCCACGCATCAAGAACGCGTTGGTCAACCCCTTCGAATCGACCACACAGTAACCCCACAGAGGGTCTTTGCGCAAGCTTTTTTACATATTCCTGTGTCAATGGTATGCCACGCGGCGACAAATAGATCAAGGATTTTGAAAACACTGGATAATGAAATTTTAAAGCACGGTCGATAACATCAGCACGCATCACCATCCCAGGGCCTCCTCCGCAGGCTGTATCATCAACGGTTTTATGCCGATCAAAAGCAAAATCACGAATATTGACAGTCTCAAGAGACCATTTTTTTTCCTGAAGCGCCCGCCCGACAAGCGAGTATTGAAGAGGGCCTGGAAAAATTTCAGGGTACAATGTAAAAATTTTAATTGCAAAAGTCATTAAGATTGCCCTTTTAAGTCAAGAAATGCCTGCACATAATCTGTATCAAGGATAATATATTTTTCCTGTTGATTAACTGCTTTTACAAATTCTTTCCGAAAAGGAATCAGGATCTCTGAAGAGGGATCTTCTAAAAGACAAACACCCAACATAGAATCAGCGCCATAGCTCACAACTGTTTTTACCTGTCCAATAACGCAGTTTTCTTCATTCCGGACAATCAACCCTTCCAAATCATGATAATAAAATTCATCTTTTGAAAGCTTTTTAAGCTGAGTATGATCAATATAAAGGGACATTCCCCTAAGCGCTTCTGCTTGACTTCTTGTGGTAATCCCTTCCAGGTAAAGCGTAATGATATTCTCTTTATACGGCAATATCTGAATTATTTTAAGCTGCTGACAACCTGTTTGATCCTGAAATACCTTATAGGATTTAAGATCTTTGGGGGATTCCCCATAAGACTTGAATCGCATCCCCCCGCGAATACCACAAGCGCCCATAATAAAACCCATCAAAATTTTTGAAGAAGAATTCATTCTGCCTTATATTTCTCTGCTATCTGCAAGAGAAATTAACTCCTGCAAAATCTTTTTAACCCCTTCCACCTTGAGAGAGGGAGTTTTCCACACTTTCAGGAAAACAAGCTTTTGATCAGGGCGAAATCGAATCGTCCCCTGATGCTGATTAATATAAGCGACTAAAGCCAGAGGATTGGAAAAACTCTGATTAGAAAAGGATAAAACACATCCTTTTTCGCCAGCATCCAGTTTCTCAATGCCTGCTTTCCGACAAAGTTGCTTAAGCGCCAATATTTTTAAAAGATTACCCACTTCATCAGGCAATGTACCAAATCGATCCATAAGTTCCCGTTCTAAACTATGAATTTCTTCTTCAGTTTCTACTGTTGAAAGTCGCCTGTAAAGATGAAGACGAACGGCAAGATCAGGAACATAAGTCTCAGGAATCATCACAGGCAAGCCCAGGTTAAGCTGGGGAGACCAGGAAACAGGCGCTGGATTTTCATGACCTTGCTGGACTTCATGGATCGCTTCTTCCAACATTTGCTGATAAAGTTCAACACCCACTTCCCGAATATGCCCCGATTGCTCTTCCCCCAGAAGATTTCCCGCTCCCCGAATATCCATATCATGGCTGGCCAGCTGAAATCCCGCGCCCAACGTATCCAGAGTTTGCATCACCTCAAGACGTTTTTGCGCCGTCGCAGAAATAACGTTATGTTCAGGTAAAATAAGATAGGCATAACCACGGACTTTGGCGCGCCCCACTCGCCCTCTCAACTGATAAAGCTGGGCAAGACCGAAAAGGTCAGCCCGATGGATAATCATTGTATTCACTGAAGGCATATCTAAACCAGACTCAATAATGTTTGTAGAAAGAAGAATCTCATACTTTTTATCATAAAAATCGTTCATCACTTTCTCAAGGACAGTCGCGGATTGCTGACCATGAGCAATAACCGTACGGGCTTCCGGGACAAGAGATTTCAAGCGTTCTGTCAGCTCTTCAAGGTCTTCAATGCGGGGACTAACATAAAATACCTGTCCCCCCCTGTAAATCTCGCGCAAAATTGCTTCACGCACCACCACAGCGTCAAAAGGCATCACAAAGGTTCTGACCGCCAGGCGATCAATAGGCGGCGTCGTAATCAGAGAAAGATCCCTGACGCCCGACAATGCCATTTGCAACGTCCTGGGAATAGGGGTCGCGCTTAATGTCAAAAGGTGGACATCTTTTTGTAGTTCCTTCAAACGTTCCTTCTGTTTAACGCCAAAGTGTTGTTCTTCATCAACAATCACCAAGCCCAAATTTTTGAAGTGTAAGGATGCGCTTAAAAGGCTATGGGTGCCCACAACAATATCCACGGCACCCTTGCTTATATCTTCTTTGATGTGCTTTGCGTCTTTAGCTGAGACCAAACGTGAAAGCTGCGCGATATGCAACCCTAATCCTTGAAAACGTTCCTGGAAATTACGAAAATGCTGGCGACAGAGAAGAGTCGTAGGCACAATCAGAGCAACCTGTTTGCCTGCAGAAGCGACAACAAAAGCAGCACGCATCGCGACTTCTGTTTTACCAAAACCTACGTCACCACATACCAGACGATCCATTGGCTTTCCTATAGCAAGATCATCCAGAGTTTCTTCGATAACACGCGCTTGATCTTCCGTTTCATTATAGGGGAAGCGGGCTGAAAATTCCTGATACAGACTTTCATTGCGATGAAAGATTTCTGCAACACGAACTTGGCGTTCTGCCGCCAGCGCAATCAGGTGTTGAGCAATTTCCAAAAGCCGTTTTTTTATTTTGGCTTTTCGATTCTGCCAGGCACTGCTTCCCAGTTTGTCCAAAGTCACAAAGCTGGACTCCCCGCCATAACGAGATAAAATGTCCAAGTTTTCTACAGGAACAAAAAGCTTGTCGCCCCCTTCATACATCAAGACAACACAATCATGAGGAATTTCGCCCACAGTCAGCGTCAAGAGTCCTTTGAATTGTCCTATGCCATGCTCCTGATGCACCACATAATCGCCTTCATTCAGAGAAGAAACCTCACCGATGAAAAGATCTGAACGACGCTGCCTTTTGGCAGGACGTGTCTGACGCTCTCCCAAAATATCCTGTTCTGTCATTAACAAAAGAACAGGTGTCTCAAATCCATATTCCAGAGGAAGTTGAATCAGCCCAACCTGATGACAAAGAAGATCCCTGATGTCACTAAAGTGCGCAAGCCATCGAGCAGTTAAATCACGTTCTTTTAAAACTTTGGAAAAACGATCTCCTGAACCTGAGCTAAAACAAGCAAGAACAACTTTCTTTTGCTTTTGTTGGGCTGCCAAAATACGCTCTTGCAGATGGTCAAAAAGATTAATTTCCTGACGATGACGAGAAGCGGAAAAATCCGGAATAGCGCGCGCCGTCAAGTCAATCTCTTGCCCTGAAGGAGGAGCAAAGGGTGAAAAATGGAAAACTGTCATGGATTCAAGCTTCTGGTCCATTTCTGTCATGGAAGGATAAAGAAGCTGAGATGGAAGGGGATGATAGGGAAGACCTGATTTTCCCTTCTCTGCTTCCTTAAATTTTGTGCGGGCATCGTAGTATTCCTGCACTTGCTCTAAACGCGTCTTGGCGGCATCCAGCGCGCGTTGATCAAAACAGACAAGTGGATTGTGAAGATAGTCCAAAAGCGTTTCAAGGGAATCATAAAAGAGAGGCAGCCAATGTTCGACCCCTGGATAACTTCTTCCTGCGCTGATCGCCTGATAAAGGGGGTCCTGGTCTCCTGCTGTACCAAAATACTGCCGGTAGGATTGTCGAAAATGAATTATGGTTCCCTCATGAATCAAAACTTCATTTGCAGGCGCCAATGAGACTTCATCGACTGGAGTTTGGCTAAGTTGTGTCAGGGGGTCAAAGGTTTTAAGTTCATCGACTTCTTCGCCAAAAAGGTCAAGTCGATAAGGCAAAGCATGAGCCGCCGGGAAAAAATCGACGATCCCGCCACGAAAAGAAAATTCGCTGGGCTCCCTCACCGTCATAACAGAGTTGAATCCATGAGAAAGAAAATAATCTTCCAGCGTTTTTTGCGTAATTTTCTCTCCTTTTCTGATAGTAAGAGACACCCCCTGATAAAGTCTTCGCGGCGATACCCGCTGAAAAAAACTTGCGGCACTGACCAGAAGAATACGCGGCGCTGTTTGAGGTTGCAGCAAACGAACCAGCGTTTCCACACGCTTGCCAACAATATCTTTTTTCGGAGAAATACGATCATAAGGCAAGCAATCCCACGCAGGAAAAACCAAAACTTCAACCCCGGGAGCCAAAAATTCAAGCTCTTGAGACAACAAAGAAAGACGAGCTTCGTGACGACAAACATGCAAAACAGGACGCCCTGGATTTTGTTCCGCCAACGCTGCCAGAACAAAAGCATCAAAGCTGTCCGTCACACCATAAAGCGTTTGACGCCCGGGAATCACCGACAGAATAGGAATAAGCATTTGCATGAGTAATTAATCAAATAGTTTCTGATCTGAATGGGCAACGAAATATTCTTCTACAACGTTTTGAGTCACCTCATCAAGGGTTTTGGGTTGCCACTGGGGATTCTGATCCTTATCAATGATCGCAGCGCGAATACCTTCAAAAAAATCTGGATGTTTGCCAAATTTTTGCGCCAGCAAAAAATCATAATGCAGAGCTTCCCTAAGAGACTTCCCCCGCATTCTTTTAAGAAGCTCAAAAGTCACTTTCAGGCTGGAAGGAGATTTTGTAGAGAGGGTCTTCAGGCATTCGTCTGAAAATTCTGATTTTTCCTGCTCAAGAGTCCGCAAAATATCGTCAAATTGCTCTTTTCCAAAAAGACGATCAATCTCTCCTCTTCGTTCTTTCAGAGAAGAAACAGGCACCGGCTCTTGAAATCTTCCCAGGATTTCTTCCACCTCATAAGAAGTTGCAGGAGAGCGATGGCAAAAATCCTGGAACAGTTCCTGATAATTTTCCTTGCGGACATAGTGAGTTGCTAACCTTGCATAAAGAGCATCTTCTGCAGATATATAAATTCCTGTCAACGCCAGATACATACCCAAAAATCCGGGACATTGATTAAGAAAATAACCGGCGCCCACATCAGGGAAGTAGCCGATCGTCACTTCAGGCATTGCTAAACAGGAACCCTCGCACACAATACGATGAGAACCATGAACAGAAATGCCCAGCCCGCCCCCCATGGTATAACCGTGCAGAAAGGAAATATAGGGTTTTGGGAACATATGAATTTTATAATTGAGCCGATATTCTTCCCGAAAGAGAAAGGACAAAGCTTCTGTGTCATCTCGTTGTTTGGCTTCGTACACGCTGCGCAAATCACCGCCTGCGCAAAATGCCCGCTCACCAGTACCTTGAAGAACAACGCAAGAAACATTCGAATCATCACGCCATAGATCAAGCGTCCGTGAAAGATGAGAAATCATCTCTACATTTAATGCATTCAATGCAGAAGGTCGATGAAGCGTGACAAGCCCCACCCTTCCCTTGATTTCTGTCAAAATTGAATGATCCAGGGATGTCATCAATAGATACTTCAGTCGTTATTAAAAATATTTAATCTGGCTGAGTATACACTTCTCTCCAAATTGAAAAAACCTGTTTGTTGTCGCGTATACAGCTTGCAGGGATATAATTTTATGAACGCAAGCTTTTGATACCTTGCGCATAATCAGGATTTTTGAAGATTGCTGTGCCTGCAACCAGCACTGTTGCCCCTGCGGCTCTCGCCTGAGCCCCTGTTTCGGCTGAGATTCCCCCGTCCACAGCCAATTCAATAGAACGCATTCCGATGATTTCTCGCACAGCCCTGATTTTCTCAAGTTGCGAAGGAATGAAAGTCTGCCCCCCAAAGCCTGGATTCACAGTCATCACAAGAATAAGATCTACATCTTCCAGGATATAATCAAGCACATCAAGAGGTGTTGCTGGATTGAGAGCGATACCTGCTTTTTTGCGATGATAGCGAATTTTTTGCAAGGTGCGGTGCATATGAGGATTGGCTTCGGGATGAATGGTCAGGATATCAGCGCCTACCTCAATAAAACGATCGATCAGAAGATCAGCAGGACTGACCATCAAATGAACATCGAAAGGAAGAGAAGAGTAAGGTCTGATCGCTTTAATAATATCAGGTCCCAGTGTCAAATTAGGCACAAAATGGCCGTCCATTACATCAATATGAATCATATCCGCACCCGCCTGGGTAACGGCTTCTATTTCTGCTCCCAGTCTCGCAAAATCACAGGAAAGAATGGACGGTGCTATCTTAACACGATGAAAGGTCATATTGGCACACAGCTTATGAATTATAAGCAGTCACTATAACATGATTTTCAGTGTACAGCCTATCCTTTTCCTTCCAAATTTTTGTACGTTCAAGCATTATTTTTTTGGATCCTCATCACCTAGCTTGTCTACAAGACTAATTCTTGCTACTCTAATTCAAGAGTGTCTTGTTTTTATTAGTGAATATTACTATTCATTTCCTCTAAAAATTAAAAAAAACAGCCATCAAAAAAATAGGAGTTATTTTATGAAAAGAACTTTAGATTTATTATCGTTAACTCTTTTAACCTTGTTAATAATTTCACCGCTACACGCAACGGATTTGACGACAGATGAAGAGTTACCTACCCCCCTTACCTATATTAATTTCTCCAAAGATATTTCTGATATTATCATTCACCATGATCCACTTGTATTAAAACCTGTTCGGAAGGAAAACCTGGATGTATTGATGCCCATTTATGAAAATAAAGCAGTAATGCAATGGGTAGGAGATGGAAAAACAAAAACTAGACAGACTGTTGAAAAAGAATTAAGCGCTTATGAACACTGCTGGCGCGAATCACTTGCAAAAAATACACTTTTTTATAATATGCGGTTCGTCGTTAGCATAAATGAAGAAGTCGTTGGTGTTGTTGGCCTTTTTACTCCTCACACAAACTGGGATATTAACAAAGAAGGTATTTTAGGATTAGTCGGGTTTGGAAAACCGGAATATTCTGGTAAAAAATATGCAACCATAATTACTGAAATCATGATTAAGGATTATATTCCTTTTCTTCAAAAAGAGAATTTCGCTATCGGAGAACAACCAATTAAAGCTCTTCACGCAACAGCCATGCTAAATAATCAACCAGTGAATAAGCTTCTGAAGAAATATTTTAATGAACCTCAATATCTAGCAGAAACAGAATTCGGAAATCCAAGGAATTTATATACTCTGTCACTTTCTCAATAAGACTTCATTAGGTTGTATAACAGGTGGCGATTTGTTATGCCGCTTGTTGTTATATCATTTTTTCCTGTAAAAGCGCCACAGAGTCAATCCAACACTGCCCAAACCAATGAGAAACGGAAGAATCCATAAAAGAGAATTTTTGAAATCAAATACAGGCTTAAACAGAACATTTTCGCCATAAAGATGAATCAGCTTCTGCCGAATTTCCTCATCTGTCTTGTTTTCAAGCAGGGATTCACGAATCGATCGCCTCAGCTTTCGTGCCAAGGGAGCTTGAGAATCTTCGATAGACTGCCCCGCACAAACAGGACATTTAATCTCGCTAGAAAGGATACGGGCGCGTTGTTCTAGCACGGGATTTAAAAGACGCTCACCGATTTCTACAGCTTCAGCAGGAAATACTCTCCCCAAAAACAGGAATAAAATAAGAGAGAGTCCCTTTTTACGCATTTTTCTTCTGAAAATCTGCCTAGGAATAAGCCCCAGAAATCCCCCTGTAGCTAATAAAATTCCCCCCAACCAAATAAGCTCGACCAGAGGGTGGTAATAGACACGCAATGTCCATCGATCTCCTGTCAAAAGAGGGCCCAAGGCAAAATAAAGGTTAGAGAACCAGAAATGATGCAAGGCCGTTTCCGTTGTCAGGGTTTGATGCGCTCTATAGAACCTCTTCTCAGGAAACAGAATAGATGTTCTTCCTTTTTTTTTCAGCGAGATTGTTGCACGCTCAGCCTCATAGTTGGGGAATTTATGACGCTGAACGGATTGTAGTTCAATTTTGTAACCCTGGAACTCTATGGATTCTCCCTGCCTGAGTGCCACAAGCTTTTCCTGCGTTCCCAGGGTATCTATCCCCATTCCCAGAATGGCAATCGCCAGCCCCCCATGGGCAAGAAGCATGGAAAATGGATTTTGGGAACGCTTTTGAATAAATGCACCAAGTGTCGACACAAGAATCCAAACTCCTGCTGCAGTCATCAAAATAGAGTGCCAATTATGATGGTGGTAAAAAAGAAGTAGCCCTATCCCTGCTCCCAAAGTCATGACAAGAGGAAACCATAGATGGGGACTTATTTTTTGCAATGTTCCCCCCTTCCCCCACGTCATCCATAGACTCAACCCCATAAGCCCCAATAGAGGAAGAGCAAGAGGAACAAATGTTGCCTTAAAATAAGGAGCGCCCACTGTAATAGACTCGCCTGTTATCGCTTCAATGAGAAGAGGATAAAGCGTTCCCAAAAGAACTGTAAAAGCAAGAGTCAACAGAAAATGATTATTAAAAAGAATTCCATTTTCACGGGATATAAGAGGGGTGAGTTTTTTATAAATCGAAATTTTTTTAAAACGAACAGCAAGGATGCTCATGGATAACAGAAAAGATCCCGCCAATATGACAAGCAGAAAGGTGCCTCGAGCAGGATCACTGGCAAAAGTATGAACCGACGACAGAGAGCCAGACCGTACAAGAAAAGTTCCGATCAAACTTAAAAGGAAAGACAGAATGCACAAAAAATAAGACCACCTTACCAAGAGATGTCTTTTTTGGGCAACAGCCAGAGCATGGATCAACGCCGTTCCCACAAGCCAGGGCATCAGAGATGCATTTTCCACAGGATCCCAAAACCACCAGCCACCCCATCCCAGTTCATAATACGCCCACCAGCTGCCCATCGTAATGCCCAGACTGAGGAAACTCCACGCCATCAAAGCCCAGGGACGCACCCATTGTACCCATTGAAAATCAGGTTTTTTCTCTAAAAGAGAAGCTAAAGCAAAACTATAAACAATAGAGAATCCCACAAAGCCCAAATAAAGTGTGGGCGGGTGAAAAGCAAGAGCAGGATCCTGTAAAATAGGATTCAGATCTCGCCCACTTGATAAAAAAACAGGCGCTTTCAGAAAAGGATTAGACGTATAGAAGACGAAAAGAGTAAACGCGCAGGAGAGCAAACCCTGCACACTTAAAACTTTTATCTTGAGCGAAAAAGGGCAGGAAGAAACAGACGCCACCGCACTACCGTAAAAAATCAGGATACAAAGCCACAAAAGCATTGACCCTTCATGATTCCCCCAGACTCCTGTGATTTTGTAAAGCAGGGGTGCTTCATGATGAGTATTCATGGCCACATTAAAGATTCCCAAGTCTGTCACAACATAAGAATAAATGAGCGTTGAAAATGCAAGAATGATAAGGAAAAACTGAAAATATTGCGTTGTCTGGGCTAGGCGCAAAATGGTTTCAGGCATAGCTTTATAAAAAATGAGAGGTATAAAAATTTGAAAGGCTGAGATAAAAATCAACGAGATAAGAGCGCTTTCACCAAACTCAGCCATTTTTATAATTTATCTACTGTTGGGGTTGGGTCTTTCAAGACTTTGGCTTGCCAGTTCTTTATGAGGCTTATTAAGAGATTTTGCAACCTCTGGCGGCATATAATTTTCATCATGCTTTGCCAGAACCTTCTGAGCCTCAAAAATATTTGCAGATGTAAGCTTTCCTTCCGTGACCACACCTTGTCCTTCCCGAAAAAGATCGGGTAATACTCCTTTATAATGAATTTTAATTTCACTCTTCTCATCGCAAACAGTAAAAAAGGTATCCTGTATACCCGTATCTTGCCTGATAGAATCTTTTTTCACCATCCCCCCCAAACGTATTTTCTTATCATAAAAAGAATGGAGAGGCACAACTTCTGAAGGAGTATAAAAATACATGAGATTGTCTTTTAAAGCAAAAAGCAGAAGAACAACTGCGAGAGAAAGAGACAGAAACGAATAAAGCAAGAAAGTAAGTCGATGTTTTTTTTGAGGCGTCATTTTGTAGTGAGTTGTTTATACTTTCGACGGGCAAGCCTGAGTTGTGCCCACGAATAAAAAAAGATCCCTAAAAAAATAAATCCTGCCACGCCATAAGCGCCAATAATATAAAATTCATAAGTCTCTGAAGTCATGTTATACCAAACTCAAGATAGAAGACTTGCAAGTTATAGGTGATTTATTTTTTAATGACAAGCTCTGGGTAGAATATGTACAGGTTCACTATACTTCAATCCAGCAAACCTGGCAGCTTTACAGAGGATTATCCCTATGAATATAGTCCAAGGATCAAAAAAGCATGATCGCAGCGTTCAACAGGCAAAAACTCAAGACTCCAATGAGGTTTGAAAGTATTGTACACAAAAGTTGTTGAAGCGTGGATGATGTTTCCTTCCAAAATTCCTGTAAGTTTCAGACATAATTTTAAAGACCTTAATTTCTCTGAATTTATGCTCGATTTTTATCCGAAAAGACACCAGTTGCAGATATTAGCAAACAATATTAACAAGGGAGGACACACTCTGGTATCAGAGGCTATGCGCGAAGGGGGTGGTCAGCCCTTCTTCAAAGTCTTCTTATGTGTAGGGAGTGCGGGAATCGTATGTCTGTTAGGGTACAGGAAGCTCAAAGTAGGCACTCACTCTTCTTAATTGGAAACTCAGGTTATATATGTAATTGGAAACTCAGGAAAACAGGTGTAAACAAGCTTTGTATGTGGATGAAAGGTGCTCCTCTTGATGCCGCTATTACAAAGAGGATTTTAGAGGTGATGGTTCCTGCCCAATTAGAAATTGCACAAGAAGCCTGGAAAGAACTGGAACGCCGTAAAATGGACATGAATCAACAGTGGCTCTTGAAAGAGGGCAGAGTATGAAGTGCAACTTGCTCAGAGGCGTTATGAAGAAGTGAATCCTGCCAACCAATTAGTTGCGGCGACCTTAGAGAAAGGTTGGAATGATAAATTGGAAAGGCTTGCTAGGTATTGGTCTTGTTGGCCATGATCGCGTCAATAAACCGCTATTCATGGGAAAGATGGCAAGACTTGAAACAAGTATAAGTTCTCATCTAAAAATTTAAAATAAAAAAATCTTCTTTAATGCTATTTTTTCATAATCTTATTTAATAATATAAGTTATAACTATTTGTTTAAATTAAAAATAATTAAATAAAGAAAAATATTTCAATAATAAAAATATTTTATATTATACGCTTAATTCTAATTAATATTTATTTAGCAAATAATTTACCATCTTTTAATACTACTAGGAACATGATTTGAAAGGTTCCAATTCCCTGGAACTATCATCAACAAGGAGATTAAAGGATGACTTGCCTTAAACAATTCAAATACTCACTTATTTTAACTACCTGTTTAACTGTGCCTCTATTTGCTTCACACCACACTCCTATCGAAGAAATTGAACACCATAATGTCGTAAAACCAAAACATGCCTTTGGTTTACTTCCCTCAACGCCCCATATGAAAGAACTTTTAAGAACTGTTAATGACATTCATGATGAGCGACGAGAACAAGGTAAAAAAGCTTTATCTCCCCTTCAATTACATGCCAAGGTTCCTACTTCTTCAGATATGACGCCTTATGCTGTGATCGTTGATCAGGGAGAGTTGGGGTCTTGCACGTCAAACAGTTCAGCTCAATGCGTACGTGTCATCAAAACGCTGGAATTGCTTAAAGTAGAACACGCCTTGAGTGTTAGCGCTATAAAAGCTCAGGTGCAAACGCTTTCAAGGCTCTATCACTATTATTACGAGCGCAAGCATATGAGCGATTCAAGCCACAACTATATCAATCAGGACTCTGGAGCCAGCATCGCAGACGCTGTTTGGGTGCTTCATAATTATGGTGCTCCTGATGAGGGGGATTGGAAATATGATATCAGCAAGTTTACCCAGCATCCTCCTGTAATTGCCGATGCTCATGCAAAATATAACAAGGATGCAAGCAACATTGGTACAGAAGAAATCAAGCCTGGAGATATTAACACAGTCAAGCTTTCCCTGTCTCAAGGATATCCTGTCTTAATGGGCTTTACAGTTTATGATTCGTTTGAATCAGATGTTGTTGCAAACACAGGATACGTTCCTATGCCTAATACGAATAAAGAGGAAATTCTCGGGGGTCATGCCGTTGCCATTCTCGGGCATGATGACCATGATACAACCGGTGGATACAGCGGACATTTTTGGGTCGCTAATTCCTGGGGGACTGAGTGGGGAGTAGCGCTTCACGGACAAAGAGGCTTCTTCAAGGTTCCCTATGAATTTATTGCAAATACTGATCTTACAAGTGAGCTATGGCGTGTGGCCAACGCAAGCCTGTCAGATATCAGTATCAAGAAATAAACGTATAAGAATCATAAAAAAGCCCCTCATACTTTAAATATGAGAGGCTTTTTTAATTTGTAGATTTAAATAATTAAGTCCGGGCCTTTTTCTTTCTTAATAATAGAAGAATGTACGCAAGCTTTCCAGTTGCTCTTCCAAACTATCTGTTTGATCCCAATCTATAGGCGGAACATCTCCTGTACGGAAATCCCGATAAAGACCATCCATCATTCTGTAATGCGTAACCCAATTGGGCATAGGCGCCACAAACCAGTCTTTGTGCCTCAGCTCAAGTTCTGATAAAATAGGGCGATCTTTTGTATTGTCTTTCGCCAAATGAATCTGGGTCAGTTTCTTCGCATCTGCAGCCATACGAGGCGTAATCAGGAATGTGACAACTTTGCGTTCACTGGATGTAGATTCATTGGAGAAAAGATATTGAACTCCTGGAATATCCTGAAGTCCAGGAAAACCAGTCTTATCCTGTTGGTCTGTGCGTGTTTGAATTCCCCCTAGCATAATGGTTTCACCCATTTTCATGTTAACGGTTGTATAAACGCGCGATACACTGAATTGAGCAAAAGTTTTCGTCACGTCAGCAGGTGGGTTATCCTGGTTTTGCAAACTTCCATACATACGAATATCTAAAGTCACTGTATCAGTTTCAGGATCATAGGCTGTCGGCGTTACGACAAGCTCAATACCCACGGGAGTTCGCGTAATACTTCCGCCAAATTGCCCAGCAAGACCCAAAATATACTCTGTTCCTGAGAAAAATTCTCCTTTTTGTCCCAAAATCGTTGTCACCGACGGACGATCCATGACCTGAATTGTCAGCTTATCTGTATTGGCAATATTAAGACTGTACTGAACGCTTCCAAAAGTCACACCTTGCACAAAAAGTCGAGATATAGAAAAGGGGTTTTGGCTTCCTCCTGCAATAGTACTGGCAATATTGACTCCAGCAGCAGCGTTAGTTGGGAAGACATTAACATTCTCAAAATTAGTTGGGCCGTTTCCAGACCCTTTTGCTCTCGCTTTCAAATGAGTTCCAGGCGCTAAAGTCACAGCAAAATTTTCAAGGATATTATTTCCCTTACTGGTCGTGCCTGCTTCACTGCTTCGCATCACAAGGGCATCAATCACCACCATCGTGGGTTTGGCACCAGGACCAGCAACAGGTGCTGCAGGAGGTGCGGCGGGCGGAGCTGCGGCAGCATCAGCAGCTGGTGCGACAAGTTCGGGAGCTGTTGATATTACATCAGGGGGAGTTGACGGCGCGGCCTGAGCCAGGGTGATCAGACCCTCATCATAAAGTTTCTTCCAATCCAGAACGCGTCGTTGGGCTTCTTTTGCACGAAAATCTTGGTCTTTAATGGATTTTAATTTAACCAGGGCGTTTTTCGCCGCAACAGAATCACCACAAGCTGCGCGAATAATAGCAGCCGATTGCAATCCTTCAGGCTTGTCAGGATGAGCTTTTAAATAGCGCTCAATGGCAACACGCGCTGTTTTGAGGTCACCCATAAGGTAGGATGTGGTGGCCAATTCGTAAATAGCCTGTTTATTATCTGGGTCAAGCAAGAGCGTATTGGCGAATTCTTCCTGGGCTTTTTGATATTCCTTCTTTGATTTCTTGACGCGTCCCAATTGAAGCGAAGCCAGAGCATCCGTAGGGTTGAACTTAAGTGCTTGAACCAAACCCGCTTCCGCAATATCAAGCTGTCCTATATCCCCTCCTTTTGCTTTCAGTTGATAATTGATCGCATTCAGAAGATGCACTGTCCCATTAGTGGGGTCTGATGTTAGAATATGGTTGAATTTAGTACCTGCTTCGTCATAATTCCCCGCCAGCATAAAATCAACACCCTGGGCGATCTCTCCTTTTTTGGTATTTTTATCTTTATGCTCAGCAACAATCTGTTTGATCGATTTACTATGCGTAGAGTTGTTCTCCGTATTACTGCCCATCTGATTTTCACTACAAGCAGAAATCAAAAGAAAAGCAGAAGCAAGAATTGTTGTATTCAATGCACGACACATGAAATTTTTATCATTGAAATCATTCATCTATTAAAGTCTCCCCTTATTAAGCCATTTTTATTATAATTTTATTAAATCTTTATTGATTCTTATAAGAATGTAAAGTGTATTTTTTTAAAACCATTAAAAAGTTTTCCATGAAGGTCTTACGATTCTTTCAAAGCTGTGTTAGAAATGGGAAATATTCAAGCAATAGTGATTGAAGGATAAAATGAAAGTAGCCATCGTAAAAGAACGCAGCCCTTATGAGATGCGCGTCGCCGCTTCTGTGGAAACAGTAAAAAAAATGATCGCCTTGGGACTTGAGGTAATTGTTGAAAAAGGCGCGGGTATCGCTTCGGCCATTCGGGATGAAGACTATAAAAATGCAGGAGCAACTCTTGCAAAAGACTTTGCTGCCGCGGTTCAAAAAGCGGATATCGTTCTGAAAGTTCAGCGCCCCCTGTCTTCAAAAGAAGAAGGAATAGATGAGGTTTCACTTCTTCCCCAGGAAGTAACCATGATCGCGATGTTAGCGCCTTACAATACACCCGAACAATTTAAAAATTACGCTTCACGAAAAATCACCGCTTTTTCGCTGGAACTGGCGCCTCGTATCACGCGTGCACAAAGTATGGATGTCTTGTCTTCACAAAGTAACCTGTCAGGCTATCGCGCCGTTATCGAGGCTTCTAACTTGTTTGGACGAGTTTTCCCTATGATGATGACAGCCGCAGGCACTGTGCCGCCTGCCCGCATATTGATTTTAGGCGCCGGCGTTGCGGGCTTACAAGCCATTGCCACGGCACGCCGCTTGGGTGCTATCGTTTCTGCCTTTGATGTCAGGGCAGCCGCAAAGGAACAGGTCGAGAGCCTGGGAGCGACTTTCATTTCTGTAGAAAGCGAAGAAAAAGGTGAAGGAACAGGTGGATATGCAAAAGAAATGAGCGCTGATTACCAAAAGCGCCAAGCAGAAAAAATTCATGAAGCTGTTCAGAAAAGCGACATTGTTATCACAACAGCCCTGATTCCCGGAAAACCAGCACCACGCCTTGTTACGGACTCCATGGTTCGGGATATGAAAGAAGGCTCTGTCATCGTTGATATGGCTGTTGAAGCAGGCGGAAATGTCGAAGGTTCTGCTTTGGCACAAGTAACAGAGAAACATGGCGTAAAAATTTGTGGATATGCGAATTTGCCTTCAAGAATTGCACGCGATGCAAGCGCTCTTTACGCGCGCAACATTTTTAATTTCCTGAACTTGTTGTGGGATAAGGAACAGAAGAAATTAAATATTAATCTGGAAGATGACATTATCAAGGCAACCGCCATCACACAAAAGGGAAAAATTATTCATCCTCAATTTGCTTCGAAATAAGGAGATTTTCATGTCATTTGATGCGATTTCTGAGAAAGCAGCTGAACTTACTCAAAAAGCGGCTGAGCTTGTCCAAAACCTAGGTGAACTTCAACAAAATGCGATCATGGCACAGCACGCAGCCGAAACAGCTGCCCAGGGGGGATCGTCCCCTTTTATTATGGGGCTGACTGTTTTTATTCTTGCCGTCTTTGTGGGATATTATGTGGTATGGCGCGTCACACCAGCTTTGCACTCACCTTTGATGGCTGTGACGAATGCGATTTCCAGCGTTATTATTGTAGGCGCTCTTCTCGCCTCAGGTCTTCAAGGTTTTTGTTTAGCAAAAATCATGGGGTTCCTGGCTGTAATTTTAGCCTCTATTAATATTTTTGGTGGCTTTATCGTCACCCAGCGCATGCTGCAAATGTTTTCCAAAAAACCATAAGTAAAGAAGGAGAATTCCTCCGTGAATCCGAATATTCTTGCTCTTTGTTATCTCGTTGCTTCCGTATGCTTTATTTTGGCACTGAAGGGTCTCTCTTCTCCCAAATCAGCACGGGCTGGCAATTTTTACGGAATGGCCGGCATGGCACTGGCAATAGGTGCCACAGCAGCTTCCTCAGGCGTCATAAGTTATTCCCTAATGATCATAGGAATTGCCATTGGAGGTGTCATTGGCACAGTCACGGCAAAACGCATCCAAATGACAGCCTTGCCTCAATTGGTCGCAGCCTTTCACAGTCTGGTAGGATTGGCTGCTGTATTCGTTGCCGCAGCAGCCTTTAGCCATCCCGATGCTTTTGGTATCGGCTATGACGGACATATCCACATGGGGAGTCTTGTTGAAATGTGTCTGGGCGTTGCCATTGGCGCCATTACCTTTACAGGATCAGTGGTTGCTTTTGCCAAGCTCCAGGGTCTGGTCAGCGGTAAACCTCTTATTTTCCCCTTACAGCATTTACTGAATGCCCTTCTTGCTGTGATCCTGATTCTGGCAGGATTTTTATTTGTCACGACTCAATCAGCTTTTTTATTCTTTCTTATTGTGATCCTTTCTTTTGTTCTAGGATTTTTGCTTATCTTGCCCATCGGGGGAGCAGATATGCCCGTCGTGGTCTCGATGCTCAATTCCTATTCAGGTTGGGCTGCGGCTGGCATTGGATTTACACTCAATAACCATTTGCTGATCATCACCGGTGCGCTTGTGGGAGCCTCTGGCGCTATCCTGAGTTATATCATGTGCAAGGGCATGAACCGATCAATTGTGAACGTTATTCTTGGCGGATTTGGCGCAGAGTCAGCCTCTTCAGCCAATAGCATCTCTACCGAGCAACGACCTGTGAAATCAGGAAGTGCAGAAGACGCAGCTTTTATTATGGCAAATGCCAAATCTGTGATTATTGTCCCTGGCTATGGGATGGCTGTTGCACAGGCACAGCACGCTCTTCGGGAAATGGCCGATCTTTTAAAACATAAGGGTGTTCAGGTGCGCTATGCCATTCATCCCGTTGCTGGGCGTATGCCAGGTCATATGAATGTTCTTTTGGCTGAAGCCAATGTACCCTACGATGATGTGCTGGAGCTTGAGGAAATCAATCGCGATTTTCCCATGACAGATGTCGCTTTTGTCATCGGCGCCAACGATGTAACAAACCCGCTGGCCAAGACAGACCCCACCAGTCCTATCTATGGAATGCCGATTTTGGATGTCGAGCGGGCAAAAACTGTTTTATTCGTGAAACGCTCCATGGCAGCAGGTTATTCTGGCGTAGATAATGAACTCTTCTATCGGGATAATACGATGATGTTGTTTGGAGACGCTAAAAAAGTATGTGAAGAAGTTGTTAAGGCAATAGAGTAAGCATGGAAAAAAAAAGGGTTATTGCCCTGCCCCCATGGCTTGAAAGTTTGGAAACCAGGGCAGTGCTTTCCGCCCTGACAGATGCGTCTCGCACAGTTCGTTTCGTCGGAGGCTGTGTGCGGGATACGTTATTGCGCAGACCTGTAACAGATCTGGATATTGCGACGACACTCAAACCTTCAGATGTTATTTACCAACTCCAAAAAGCTAATATTAAAACAGTCCCGCTGGGTTTGGAACATGGTTCTGTCCTGGCCGTTACAGGATCATATCATTATGAGATCACCACACTGCGCCATGATATTGAAACAGATGGGCGACACGCTAAGGTTAGTTTTACGGATGACTGGAAAGAAGATGCCAAACGGCGAGATTTTACATTCAACGCCCTATATCTCTCTATCAAGGGAGAGCTATACGATCCGTGGGGGGGTGAGGAAGATCTTCAAAAAGGGCGAGTCCGCTTTATTGGAGATGCAAGTGAACGCATCCAGGAAGATTATCTCAGAATTCTGCGTTATTTTCGTTTTTATGCGTCCTATGGACAAGGAGAAACTGATGCAGAAGCTCTTGAGTCCTGTAAAAAATACGCAGCGAAAATCAAAAACCTTTCAGCAGAGCGAATACACACAGAAATTCTAAAGCTTTTAAAGGCTCCTTTGCCCTTATATGCCCTTCAAAAAATGGAAGAAACCGGAGTTTGGTTTCATGCTATGCAGGGGGCGCCTTCACCGGATATAAAACAATTAGAAAAGTTGATAAAGCTTGAGCAGGAATTTCACATCATGCCCAAAGCTCTCCCTCGTCTGGCAGTTATTTTGAAAGATAATGAAAAGGCTCTTCATATTCTTTCAAAAGAACTGAAATTCTCTCATAAAGAAAAGAAGGAATTGGAAAGTCTGGTAAAATTGGCGGGACACCTTTGTATGGACAGTAGAGAGCTGCTTTATGAGCATGGACTGGAAACAACCCGCGACGTTCTTTTACTTCAAGTCGCACAGGGTTATAACCGCATCTTGCTTGAGCAACTCCCACTCTCTTGGGAAAAACCCGTTTTTCCACTATCAGGAGAAGATTTAAAAACTCTGGGGATTGCCCCGGGTCCTCTATTTGGAAAAATTCTTAAACATGTAGAAACCTGGTGGGTCAAACAACATTTTGCTCCTGACGCAACCCAATGCCTGGAAGAAGCCAGAAAGTATTCCCAGTCTTTCACTTCTCACTCCTAGAAATATTTCGAAATAAAAAAGCTATTGAATACACGATAAAGTTTTGATTAATTATAATTACTGTATTTTGGGACATCATAATGAATCATTCTTCACCTTTTCAACAAACTTTTCGTCAACCTTTTCAATGCCGCGGCGTAGGGCTGCACTCAGGACAATCTTCGGAAATGACGCTGGAGCCTGCACCTCAAGGACATGGTATTGTTTTTGAGCGAAGCGATTTGGAGGGCAAGCCAAAAATCCACGCCCGCTTTTCCAGTGTCGTGAATACATTCATGTGTACCCAATTAGGAAACAATCAAGGCGCCACAGTTGCCACCATTGAACATCTTATGGCAGCCTTGGCAGTATGTGGCGTTGATAACGCATTGGTTAGGCTGCAAGGACCAGAAATACCTTTTATGGATGGGAGTTCTCTTCCTTTTATTCATATGATAGAAGCCGCTGGGCTGGTGGAGCAATCCGCGCCTCGACCTTTCCTGCGCGTCCTGAAAGATATACGTCTTGAAGGGACAGAGGGACGATTCGTACAACTCTCTCCTGCCGAGGCGTTCTCAGCACACGTGTCTTTCGATTTTGGTGGCAGACAGGGGATGGGGAAATACATAGGTTATTTTTCAGGAGGACTGGATGCCTTTAAAAAGGATATTGCCTCTGCCCGATCTTTTGGTTTTTATGAAGACGCGCAGAAGCTTTATGATAAGGGGCTGTCTTTAGGAGCTTCTCTGGAGAATACTGTTGTCATTGATAATGGGAAAGTCATGAATCCGGACGGTTTGCGCTTTGATGATGAATATGTACGTCATAAAATCCTGGATGCCGTCGGTGATCTCTATCTTGCGGGTGCCCCTCTTCAGGCCGCTTACACGGCCCATAATCCCGGTCACGAATGGCATCACAAATTATTGCAGGCTTTATTTTCTGATCCTTCGGCATGGACATATGAAGAAAAAAATGGATAAGCGTGTTCAGCCCCCTCTCGCAGGAGACTGAACCTCACATTCACCCTATAGAAATAGAAAAGTATCAAAATAGCTTCTGTCCTTTGGGCACAGCAGGGTCAACCGTCAGCAGACAAACCGCCCCTTCCGCATCTGCAAAGCCTACAAGAAGAAATTCTGACATAAAGCCAGCGATATTGCGCGGCTCTAAATTGACGCACCCGACCACAAGACGTCCCGGAAGTTCTTCCACTGTATAATGCTTTGTAATTTGGGCGGACGTTTGTTTGATGCCAATATCATCTCCGAAATCTACCCAAACCTTGTAAGCAGGTTTTTTAGCCCGCGGAAAAGGCTCGACTTTCACAACAATCCCTGAACGCAAATCAACGCGCGAAAAATCAGCATAAGTAATAGGCATTCTCTCAATCTCCTGAGTCAATCATAAAAAATTCAGTGAATAAAAAGTCAGAATTACGAACGCGGTCGCTTATAAAGGAAGCAGGGATTAGAGGCATATTTACTTTTTATCATGGTAATTATCTAACAGATTTTAGACCGAAATGCAAGAGAGCGGAGGTGTATCGATTGATAAATATAAGTTATAGCTAACAACATATAAAACGGTCATATTTTATTATCCTGAAATAATTGCTCGATAGAACACCTTTTTTTGCGTCTAATTGCTTTTGCTTGTGCCCATTTATGCTCGATGGGATTAAAGTCTGGAGAATAAGGAGGCAGATACAGCACGATATGCCCTGCCTCAGCAATTGCTTTTTGCATCGCTTTTCCCTTATGAAAGGTGGCATTATCCAAAATAAGGACGCTTTCAGGAGGCAGTTTCGGAAGTAAATCGTCAATGATCTATTGTGTAAACACCTCGGTATTAATCGAGAAGCAGAACAAGCTCACGGTCAATAGCAGACCTTGGAATAAGGCGCCGATGACATTCGTTCGTCCCTTTGCTCCCCAATCATGAATCCCCTCACATCTCTTTCCTTTTGGAGAATAACCATGAGTGCGTGGCATATGGTGTGCAAATCCAGATTCATCAAGAGAAATGATAGGATGCCCTGCTTCTTCATAAGCTTTCAGCTCTTGACAAAAAGTAGCACGACTTTTCTGGATCGGCCTTGGGATGTTTGAGTCGTTTTTTTTTTATAGGTCACATTCAAGCGTTTTAAAGCGTGCCATATCCCCATAGAGCTCACACCAAGACGTTCTGCTCTCTCGTACTGATAAGCATCAGGATAAAGCTGTATATCTTCTTTAAGGGCATCCATATTAAGCTTAGTGGCTGGTTTATGACGATGTGTCTGAGGCTCAGGCTTCTTGACCCATCTGACAAGACTGGTCACTCCAACACCAAAGAGATCCGCCGTTTCAGCAAAACTCAAATTTTTCTTCTTTTTTACAGATAAAACACGAAGTCTAAAATCTAATGAATAGGTCATGGAATAATCCTCTTAAAAATTATCCATAATATAACCATTTTAAAGGTTTTTAGCTATACATTCATACAAAAAAAATTCCAAAAGCGTAGAAAACAAGGAAATTCTTACGCATTCCCCACTTATTCTTCATGGGATTTTGGATTTCTCTGTTATTGGGAGTTTTAGAAATGGCATCTATCCTTTTTTTGATATTAGTGATCACAGGTGTTTCCTCCCCAGCTTTTGGCAAAATATCCTATAACTATTTTCTTGACTCCTTTAATATTCACTCAAAGTGGGTACGAGGAAAGGACTGCAATATCTATTCAGGAGAACATCAGGAAAAAAAACACTCTATTAAAAATATTACCTATTGCTCCCTGTTTGTTGCTCATGTTGCAAGAAAATTAAGCATCTATTTACCAGCACCGCCTATTTATAAACGCTATTTCCTGGCATCGACCCAATGCCGATGGCTTCTTGAAAAAGGAACAAGCTATGGATGGAAAAAAGTCTCTCCTCTTCAAGCACAAGATAACGCTAACAAGAAATATTTTACGCTTGTCTGCATGATCAGCCCACGAAGCGATAAACCAGGACATATTGCCATTGTTCGTCCAACTCTCAAAACATCTGCCAAACTTTTGGAAGAAGGTCCCGAAATCCTGAATGTAGGTTGGCATAATCAGCAATCTGTTTCTGTAAAAAAGGGATTTAAAAAACAAAAAAATGCTTTTGAAGAAGGAAGGATTTATTACTTTTCTTATCTAAAAGAAAAATTCAATGAGGAAATAATTAAATAAACTTTACGCCACAGCTTTACCGGCTTCCAAAAGACGACGCGCCGCAGCTCTGGCTTCAGGCGTAACAGATTCTCCCGCCAACATACGAGCCATTTCTTCCTCTCTGCCTACTTCATCAAGTTTAAGAACCTGTGTCGTGGTTTTCCCTTCCTGGGTTTGCTTGGAGACATACCAATGACAATCAGCGTAAGCAGCCACTTGTGGCGAATGCGTCACAGCCAATAATTGCAAATGTTTTCCCAGACGCGATAACCGCTCACCAATAGCAAAGGAAACAGACCCGCTGACGCCAGTATCAATCTCGTCAAAAATGAGCAGAGACACGCCACTTTCTTGCGCCAGAATGACTTTCAAGGCAAGCATGAGGCGGGCGCGCTCTCCCCCCGAAGCAATCTTTGAGAAAGAACCAAAAGGCATCCCTGGATTTGTTTGTATTTGAAACTCAAGGCGGTCGAACCCTTCAGCGCTCCAGGCATTCTCAGGCAATTTTATACACTGGACATGAAGAGATGCTTTTTCCAATTTAAGAGGAATAAACTCTTTTTTAAGCGCCTCTTCCAAAGAGCGTGCTACTTTTTGGCGTTTTTCACTGAGAGAAGCAGCTTCCTGAAGATAAAGCATCTTTGCTTTTTCAAGCTCTTGCTCAAGAGTCCTAAGATAATCGCTTCCCTGCATCAGATGTTCCTGCTCTTCCCGAAATTTTTCCTGAAACAGAGCAAGATTATCAACAGTGCACAAATGCTTTCGCGCCAGACCTCGCAGGATGTGAAGCCTGTCCTCAATAACCTCGAAGGTACGTGAAGCTTCTCCACCAGACCGACGAAGCATTGTCAAAAGAATAGAAAGAACTTCCTGTGTTTCAATAGAAGCCCGATCAAGCGCTGTCAAGGCATCAACAAAAATATCCTCCGCCGCATCAGAGACTCTTTCCAAAGCACGATGGGCATTTCCTAACACAGCTTCTACCCCTTTATCTCCCCCTAAAAGACTATAAGCGTTTTGTGCTGCTTCCGTAATTTTAGCATGATGCTGAAGATAAATTCTTTCCTTGAGAAGACGTTCTTCCTCTCCTTCTTTAGGTGCAGCTTCTTCCAGCTCCTGTAACGCCTGTTTCAAAAACGCTTCACGTATTTGCTTGTTGGAAAGATCCGATTGAGCTTGTTCAAGCGTGCGCCGTGCATTTTCAAGAATTGTGAAAGCATCCCGCACTTTCTCAAGATCAGGCATAAGACGTCCAAAATGATCAAGGTAACGACGATGTGTTAAAGGATTAAGCAGTTGATCAAATTGACCATGTATTTCGACAAGAGTTTCACCCAGCTTTCTTAAAAGCGCAAGACTTACCGGTTGATCGTTCACAAACGCCCGCGACCCACTTTCTACGTTCAAGATTCGTCTCAGAAGAAGTTCTTGTCCTTCTATAAACAATCCCAAATCTTGAAGAATTTCATAAACCGGACTATGGGCAGGAAGCTCAAATTGCGCTGTAACGGTTGCCTGCGTTTCTCCCGTACGGATCAGTTGGGGAGAAGCCCTTTCTCCCAAAGCCAATCCCATCGCGTCCAGAAGAATAGACTTGCCAGCGCCTGTTTCACCGGTCAGAACACCAAGCCCTTGAGTGAAGATCACATCGAGTTGGTCGATCAGCAATACATTTCGAATCGACAGCGCTCGAAGCATTTCCTAGGCCTTTGGTTTTGCTTTCCAGATTTTATCCAGCCAGCTTTCTCCCTGACGGTATTCTTCGGATCGGAAATCCTGTCCCTTCATCAAGAGGTAAGTCTCCGCATACCAGGGATTATCAGGATAGTTGTGCCCCAGAACCGCTGCGGTCGTACGGGCTTCTTCCTTCAATCCCAGCGCAAGATAAACCTCAACCAGACGATGAAGCGCTTCAGGAGTATGGCTTGTATTTTGATATTTTTTAATAATGGAACGGAAACGATTCATTGCCCCAATATACCCTTTACGCTCTTGATAGTAGCGACCTACATCCATTTCCTTGGCCGCCATCATATCACGCAGCAAGACGATTTTATATTTTGCGTCTTTTGCATAATCTGTGCGCGGGAAACGGTTAACCAATTCTTCGAAGGATTCATAGGCCAGCTCTGTCACTTTTTGATCTCGTTCAACAGGCGATAATTGCTCATAATAGCATAAACCCTGTAAGTAATAAGCGTAAGCAATTTCAGGGTGAGCAGGATGCAGATTGATAAATGAGTCAACAGCTACTAAAGATTTTTCATACTTCTGATTTTGATAGTGGGCATAGGCCGTCATAAGTTGAGCTTGCGTTGCCCATTCCGAATAGGGATGTTGCCGTTCGACTTCATCAAAAATTTTTGCGGCTCTTTCATACTGCTTGTCTTTGAGCTCAGCCATGCCCTTGTTATAGAGCTCACCTACCGGCCGTTCGTCAAATTTCTCATCATCGCTGGTTGAACAGGCGCCCAAAAATAAGGTGAGAGAAAGTACACAGGCACTATATATTTTAGGAAATTTGAAAAAATCTTGAATCACCAGCATCCATCCCTTGCTCATAATAATTAAAACTATCTTATCTGAATACCCCTCTCCCATGAAAATGCCAAGCCCCAAAATTCAGAAGTCTTTCTTCTTATCTCAGATAATGATGCTGTACTTAAAAAATAGGGTCATTTCTATCAGCTTCGCTGTTTTCCTTTGGCTCTTTCCCTCTTTGCTTATTTACAATAGCGTCTTCAACTCTTCTTCCAAACCCTTGATCTGAACTTTACCAAAAAAACAGTCTTGCTCTCCTTAATTCGGGCATATCAGCGATGAATTCATTCAACAATACATCGAAAAGCAAGAATCAGACTATTCTTGAGTCTGATGTAAGAATATGGTAGCTCTTTATTCTATGATAAATGATTCAGTTCACATTAAGCGTCGCGGACTTATGCTTGTTCTTTCCTCTCCTTCAGGCGCTGGAAAGACATCCATTTCGCGCAGGCTTCTGGAACTTAACCCTGATTTGCGTCTTTCTATTTCCATGACAACTCGCCCCCAGCGTCCAGGTGAAACAGAAGGAAAAGACTATTTTTTCGTCTCAGACGAAGAATTTAAAAGACATTGCGATGGGGGTTCTTTTCTAGAATATGCGCGGGTTTTTGATCATTTTTATGGAACCCCCCGTCAACCGGTTGAAGAAACCCTTTCTCAAGGGAACGATATTCTTTTTGACATTGACTGGCAAGGAACCCAATCTCTCAGTCAATCAGCGCGAGGAGATTTAGTGACCATTTTTATCCTGCCCCCGTCGTGGCAGGAACTTGAGAGAAGACTTCAATCACGAGCGCAAGACACCAAAAATATTGTACAGAAAAGAATGGCGAAGGCCAGAAACGAAATGAGTCATTGGGCAGAATACGATTACGTCCTGATTAATGATGATCTTGACACAACCGTTCACCATGTCCACTCTATCCTGACAGCAGAACGCCTGAAAAGATCCCGTCAGGTCGACCTTGATGCTTTTGTAAAATTACTGAAACCCTAAATATTTTTGAGACATCTAACTAAAGAACGCTAGAAATCCTGTTATCCACTCTTCAAGGTTTTCAGGATTATCCTGAAAATAGTGAAAGAGCAATAAAGACCTATTCACCATGTCCAAGCTTCTTGAAGAAGCCTTTGTTTTTCTCTTCAAACGAGCCAATCTATGGCGAATATCGCTATTGGTTCCTTCAATGGGGAAGGTTAAATCTTTTCCCCAAAAATGTCTGTTCTCAGGTAAAATGCAGAAAAACCCACCCCATTCATCGTTTATGAAATCGCATAGGCTGACATCGTCACGATCACCAAGACCTATCCCAGAGCATGAAACAATACCCCATCAATCCATAAGGGATTTTTTTACATTCACAAAATGCCACAATTCATCAATTTGAACAATTTCTGCTGCTGTCTTTGGGAGTACAATTTCACTGAAAACCTTGCAAAACCACTTTAAAACAGCCACCATCGCTCACTTTGAAAAGCTTGGTAATTTATGCCTGGATTGGCTCTTTATCCATCGATACAAACAATGACGTTATTGCCATTGATGGTAAGACCCTCAGAGGATCGGGGAATAAACTTAAAAATCAAAAACTTACACTTTATCAGCGCTTGGGCTGCTGGTAACCGCTTGATGCTTGGACAAGTTAAAAATCAGGAGAAATCCAATGAAATAGAAGCAATTCCAAGATTATCGAAGATACTGGATATTCGCCACACGATTGTCACCATTGATGCGATGGGATGTCAGAAAGAGATTCCCAACAAATCATTGAACAGAAGGCTGATTATGTTTTGTCTTTGAAAGAAAATCAGGCAAGTCTCTATACAAGCGGAAGGTCGAGAAAGTTCATGATCATGGTCGTATAGAAACTCGTCTGTACACCCTCATCTCAGCAAGAGATCCACGCCTAGAATGAAAGCATTGGAATGCTAGAAGTGATCAGAACAACAAATAATCAGGTAGAAAAATCAAAACGCTTTTTATTAGCAGCTTAGATGAAGGTATTGATAGCTTTGTGAGAGCCGCAAGAAAACACTGGGCTATCGAGATTAAGTTACATTGGTCTTTAGACGCAAGCTTTAGGGAAGATAGTAACGGTCATTCAACCCAAAATTTAGCAACCGTAAGACATATTGCCTTAAATTGTTAGCGCCGGAGGTAAAATGATACAGATCATCGGTTGAATTTTGATACACCCACGCATTAACTCCTTTTCAAAGGAGTTTAGGAATAATGATTCAGTGGGAACAAACGATGGAAATAAAAATATTACGCCGACAAGGCAAGAGTCTAAGAAGGATCGCTCATGAGGTTGGTATGGCCGTGAATACAGTTCGTAAATATCTCCAACATGAAGGCAGACCTTTTTTATAAGAAGAGAAAAACGGTTGAGACCAAACTTGATCCATATAAACCTTATTTGCAAGAAAGGGTCAAACAGGTTCGCCCTTTTTGTCTTCCTGCAACGGTTTTGCTACGGGAGATACGCGATCAAGGATATAGGGGTGGCGTGACACAATTAAGGTTATATCTGAATTCTTTAACCCCTGTACTCTGTGAGGAAGTCGTTAGATTTGAAACAGAACCAGGCGCACAAATGCAGATGGATTGGATTGAATTTCGAAAAGGGAAAAACCCTCTATCCGCTTTTGTCGCAACCCTTGGTTATAGTCGGGTCAGCTATGTCCGCTTTGTGGAGAATGAGAAATTATCGACATTACTTCAATGCCATGAAGATGCATTTGATTATTTTTGGCGGTATCCCCTCTCAAGCCCTTTATGACAATATGAAGACTGTTATTCTGGCAAGAGATGCCTATGGTTTAGGGAAGCATCGCTTTAATTCTGGGATGTTAGATTTTGCCAAGCATCATGGATTTCAACTGAAAGTGTGTCGTCCTTATCGCGCCAAGACGAAAGGAAAAGTAGAGAGATTTAATCGTTACTTGCGTTACAGCTTTTATAACCCTCTTGCTTCTCGGCTTAAAAGTGCAGGTCTAACACTCGATGTTCAAACCGCTAATATGGAAGTTTTAAAGTGGTTAAAAGAAACAGCTAATCAGCGTGTTCACGGCACCACAAAAGAGGTTCCTCTTGAAAGGTTAGAAAGAGAACGTTCGACTTTGCAGCCTCTTGGGCTTCCTTATCGAGGAGATGTTTCATTAGCTCGTTGTGTTAAAGAGCCAGAGATTAAAGCTCCTGAATGGGCTCCTCACAACCCCCTTCAGCATCCTCTTTCTGTTTACGACAGAATTCTGGAGGCAGCATGAACTTACAATATCAACGTCTCCAAGAGATGTGCGATTCTCTTAAACTGATCTCTGTTGCTCAAGGATATTCTGATCTCGCTCAGGATGCCGTTAAAAATCAGGTAAGTTATACAGATTTTTTAGAAAAGCTTTTAGAAGCGGAGATCAAAGAACGGCAACGTCGAAGTCAACGTATTCTTACAAAGATAGCAGGATTTCCCGCGATCAAAACTTTAGATGATTTTGATTATTCTTTTGCGGGGAGTATTAAAAAAACAGCCATTGAAGAATTAAGGTCGCTGTCTTTTGTCGATCGGTGTGAGAATATTTTGCTTCTTGGTCCAAGTGGTGTGGGCAAAACACATATTGCTATTGCTTTAGGATATCTGGCAACACAAGCAGGAATCAAAACTCGCTTTATCACAGCCTCTGATCTGATGCTTCAACTAGACGTTGCAGCACGTCAACAAAAACTGGATCACTTTTTTAAAAGAACGATAAGCGGCTATCGTTTGCTCATTGTTGATGAATTGGGGTACCTTTCCTTCAAAAGAGAACAAGCCAATCTCCTTTTTCAAGTGATTGCCAAACGCTATGAAAAAAGCAGTTTGATCATCACCAGCAATCTTCCCTTCGGACAATGGCATCATGCTCTCGGAAATGATGCGGCCTTAACAGCCGCTTTATTGGATCGGTTGCTCCATCATAGCAGCATTATCCATATTCAGGGAGAAAGCTTCAGATTGAGAAATAAACAGAAAGCGGGAGTAATTAATTTTACTCAAACGAAACTGTTAGCGCCGGAGGTAAAATGATACAGATCATCGGTTGAATTTTGATACACCCACGCATTAACTCCTTTTCAAAGGAGTTTAGGAATAATGATTCAGTGGGAACAAACGATGGAAATAAAAATATTACGCCGACAAGGCAAGAGTCTAAGAAGGATCGCTCATGAGGTTGGTATGGCCGTGAATACAGTTCGTAAATATCTCCAACATGAAGGCAGACCTTTTTATAAGAAGAGAAAAACGGTTGAGACTAAACTTGATCCATATAAACCTTATTTGCAAGAAAGGGTCAAACAGGCTCGCCCTTTTTGTCTTCCTGCAACGGTTTTGCTACGGGAGATACGCGATCAAGGAGTATAGGGGGTTGGCGTGACACAATTAAGGTTATATCTGAATTCTTTAACCCCTGTGGTCTGTGAGGAAGTCGTTAGATTTGAAACAGAA
>BBVC01000018.1 GCA_001192655.1 Caedimonas varicaedens | reverse complement strand
AAGGTGTTCTATCGAGCAATTATTTCAGAATAATAAAATATGACCGTTTTATATGTTGTTAGCTATAGGTATCCTGAAAAGTGATGTTTTCAAAATCATTCAGAGACGAAATAGAGAAAGGCACCAGGTGAACAGGAATTGGTGAACAGTTTTCCGGCCAAAAGGAACGCCATTCCCAACCAATTCGCTGTTTTTTGGGCATGGCTTCAACATCCTTAATTCCCGATGAAGAAAGCTGAAATACTGGAGTACCGCCGTTCTCAACATTCTCTTTTTTCGGAGGAAGTTCTATTTCAAATTTACCGAATAAGCGCATTAATCGTTATTTCCAGACTTAATTATTTCGTTAACCATCTGAGCGCAGCTTCTGTATCATGATTGGCACGTTGCTCGTACTCTGCCATCAGCGTCAGGAAACAGTGGTCTTCTGGATAATGACCCTGATATTCCTGAAGATGGCTTCGTGCCACTCCCCATAGCTCAGCGGTCATGGCCGCACGGGCACGCGCCAGTAAACTTGTGGGATGAGAAGAATTTTCCTGTACAAGTTTCTCAACCATTTGGTATTTCGCGAAGGAATCCAAAACATCATATGTTGTAAAATATAAGTCTATAATTTTTGGGTCGGGTGTTTCCTTCCAGGTTTTTTCAAGCAATTTTCGAGCTTGTCTGGATTGGTTCTGGAGAATCATTAAACGAGCGTACAGCAAGGCTTGTTCCAGTTCAGGACATATATCATAAGCTTTTCTGGCTTCCTGAAGGGCGCACTGAAATTTCTGTAAGTCCAAAGCAGCCTGAGATTTAGCAGAAGCCAACTTGCTTCCAAGACGCATCAGTTTTTCTTTGGGCAAGAGCTTACAATGGGCAATTTTCTGGAATGCCTGCTCTGCGTCTTCCAACAAACCACACGATAAAAAAGTATCAAAAATGACATTTCCCAATTTGGGAGCATACGCTATATAAGGCAAAGCCTGACGTGCATAGTCCGCTGCATTATGATTTTTTCCCTTCTCGTGCTCTTGGGCAATAAGTCTCTGATAGCCCAGTGATTCTCCCCCGGAAAGTCTGGTAAGCTCGGTCAAATACATCTGTACTTCTGAAACCTTTCCTTGCTTTTGAGCGATGAGAGATGCAAAAAATGTAGCGATCGGTTTAGTTTCCAAATTTTGCAGGGCGGGGTTTAATAATTCGTAAGCACGCTCCAGATTTTCATTTTCGTAAGCTGAGATTGCCGCCATTAAATTTACATGTGCTTTTTTTCGATCATACAGGTTATACCGATCACGAAATTTTCCTGGAATAAGCCATATAAATCTTAATATTTTAAAGAGGAAAAGACTTGTCAGAAATACCAGAAAAGCGGCTCCTAAAAATAAGGCGATAGGCATTTCAAGATGATAATCCAACCAGTCAATGTCAATCATACCAGGATGTCTAACAAGCCAAAGAACGACAAATCCTGCCAAAACAGCTTGAAGGATAAAAAAGATAATCCGAAACATTTACAACCTCTTAGGCAATGATTGTGACAATCTCTTCATTGCGGCGAGATCATTTCAAGAAAGATCTGGTTTTTAAGCAAATAACGTGCCTTACTCATTTCTTGTATTGCTTGTGCATGAGTCAACCAGGCATTCAATATAGGCGTATTATCGCGTTTCAGAGAAGAAAGAAGGAAAATTGCCTGCTCAAGCTTTTTTTGGCTCAAACCTTGAATCGCCTGTTGTACAATCTCGGCAGGAGAAGAAAGTTCTTCCTGTTTTCCATCTGTGCGCCTGATATCTATCAGATTTTTCAAGTGTAATTTAGCCTTTTCCCACCAAGAAAGGTTTTGGGCGTAAGCAGAAAAAATCTCTCCTTTAACCTCTCCAAAACTTTTTATCAATTTTTCAAAAGTGGGAATACCTGATTTGGCATAAGGTTCTAGACTCTCAACAGCTTTGGTTATTTTTAAATTGTGGAGGGTCAGTTTTTTAAAGTCATTCAGCTCATTTTCAAAAGGTTCTTCACTTGAAAGAACGACAAGAAGCATATGATAAGATTGCCAAACCTGAGGCGCACGCTCATGAATTTTCTCAAGCACCAGTAAACGTTCTTCAAGGATGCGTACTTTATCATCAAGCGCTCCATCTACCTGTCCCGAAGGAGGGATAGTTTCACTGCCCGTTTTTGCGACAAGAGTAGGAAGATTAGAAGAGGAAAACGATTCATGGCGTAACGAATTTTCATGATTTTCTGATTTATGTGATGACGTCGTTTCTTTCTGAAATTCGCTAAGCAATGAAGAATCTTTTAAAGATTGCCCAAGAACAGTATCTTCTGAATTTCCTTTCTTTTGCAGACTTTGGATAATCAATCCCAGAAGCAAGGCAATCACAATAATTCCGCCAGTAACAAGCCATATTTTTTGTCGACATTGAACTAGGTTTTTACTGAAACACTTTGTTTTTGATTCTGATGAGGAAGAATCCTCTAGTACATTCGTCACATCATTTTTGCCGGATGATTTGGAGGGGGTTTTTGAAGATTTCATTCTATCTCTCCGCCTTGTTGAGTTTGAAAATAATTTTCAAGTCTATCAATCATGCTTCTGCCTGATTTCTCCTGAGGAATCAGGATTGTCTTCCATGTATACGCTTCCAGAGGTTTTGAGATTTCTGTGCTCATACACACGGCGATCATCCGCTCAAAAGCCTTAGCATATACCTTTGTCAGGGTAACAAAAATTTCAGCTGTTCGGGGAGAAAAAAATAAAACCCCACTCAGGCGTCCGGTAATCATTGCTTCCTGGGTTTCCGACTTAAGAGATGAGGATGCTAATGCCTTATAAACGATTATTCTTTCCACAGGGTATCCTTGTGAAGAAAGAATTTGAACAAGATCTCCCCTGATCTCCTGTCCCGATATATAAAGGATTTTTCCATCCTTAAAATCCAATTTTTCTCTTATGAGGTGAATGAGTGAGTCGACAGAACCCTGGGCAACATAAATACTGTTAAACCCTGCCTGACGGGCTTCATGGGCAGAAACTTCTCCTGTCACATACAAAGGAATATGACGATAGGGGGTAAGTTGAGCAAGGCGACGAATGCCATTGATGCTTGTTGCAACCAAAGCTTGAACATTTTTAAGATTCAGCGGCGGACAATCAACAGGAATAATCTGCAACAAGGGATCAACAATGATGTTAAAACCCCGTTGAACAAGTGCACGCATGATTTCCTGCGCTTCATTCAAGGGGCGCGTAATTAAAATTGTTATTCCCTGTGCATCATGTACCATGCCTGAAATTCCTGACCCAGTTTATAGGCCTCTGAAGAAAGCCATTGGAAATTACCCTGCAACGATTTTTTCAATTTTTTACGACCGGTTGGTAAGGCGACCACTCCATGAAGAGACATGACATCACCTGTGGCATCCATGTAAGACCATCCTGCCACAGGCGTCGTGCAGTCTCCCCCAAACCCCTGTAAAAGTTGAGACTCTACATGAATTTGTTTTTCTGTTTCTTGATGATTAAGGGTTTTTAATATTTTTTGAAGTTCTGTATCTTCTTCTCGCACTTCTATACCAATAATGCCTTGGGCTACTGCAGGAATCATGATTTGTGGATCAAGGATTTCTGTTATCACTTCTGTGTAATGGATCCTTTTAAGTCCAGCATAGGCCAATAATGTAGCATCACACGCACCAAGGGCCAATTTTTGAAGTCGTGTATCAATATTTCCCCTTAAGGGAACAATTTCCAGATCAGGACGCAACGAAAGAATCTGGGCTGCCCTGCGAGGAGAACATGTCCCGACTCGTGCCTTTTCATGAATTTCCAAAAGTTTTTTTTCATCGCGCGAAATCCAGACATCTCGCGGGTCTTCCCGCTCAAGAACACAGGCTATGATAAGGCCATCAGGCAAAGGCATTTCCATATCTTTCATGGAATGAACCGCAAGATCAATTTCCCTGCGATGTAATGCTTCTTCCAATTCCTTTACAAATAAGGCTTTTCCGCCAAATTCTTGTAAGGGACGATCTGTAATTTTATCTCCGGATGTCTTAATGATCCTGAGTTCTACTGTGATGTCAGGATCAGTCTTTATAATCTGCTCTTCTACTATTTTTGCTTGCGCCAATGCGAGGATACTTCCGCGTGTCCCCAGTCTTATTATTTTTTCTCTATTCATAACTTGAGCTTTAACAATGAAATGCTATAACACCATATAAACATATTTGTAGTGGTAATAACACTTTAAAGATCATGCTTATTCTTGGAATTGAAACCAGTTGTGATGAAACATCTGCCGCCATTGTCTCTGACCGGCGGGAAATCTTGTCTAATGTTTTGCTGACACAACTTGATCAGCATATTGTATGTGGAGGTGTTGTTCCTGAAGTTGCCGCACGATCTCACCTTGATCAGCTGGATTCTGTGATTCGTCATGCCTTGAAAGAAGCTGACATAACATTGGATAAAATTGATGCCGTTGCAGCGACGGGTGGCCCTGGGCTGATTGGCGGCGTCATTGTGGGCGTGACGACAGCTAAGACTATTGCTCTTGCCAAAAATATCCCTTTTATTGCCGTTAATCACTTGGCAGGACATGCCCTGACAGCTCGATTAACCCATGATATCGTTTTCCCTTATCTTTTGCTTCTTGTCTCTGGTGGACACTGTCAATTGATGATCGTACAATCTCCCCTTGATTATGATATTCTGGGCGAAACGATGGATGATGCTGCAGGGGAAGCTTTTGACAAGACAGCCAAACTTCTGGGGGTTCCTTATCCGGGAGGTCCTCAGATTGAAAAACTTGCAAAACAGGGAGACCCTTTGAAATTTCAATTTCCCCGACCTCTTTTTCATAAAAAAGAACCGGAATTTTCGTGCTCTTTTTCTTTTTCAGGGTTAAAAACCGCTGTTAGACAAACCATAGAAAAACTGGGAGATTTGACAGAAAAAACACGCGCTGATTGTGCGGCAAGTTTTCAATATGCTGTTGGGGAGATCCTGGCAAACCGCACGCTTAATGCCATGAAAAAGTGCCAGGAAAGAAATATCAACCTGACACATTTTGTTGTTGCAGGGGGAGTTGCAGCCAATGAATATCTGCGCCAACTACTTGAAAAAACAGCAATGTCACAAAACATGAAATTTGTTGCGCCGCCCCTAAATTTATGTACAGATAATGCAGCGATGATTGCGTGGGGAGGAATAGAAAAAATGCGCTTAAATCAGATAGATTCATTATCTTTTGTACCACGGCCGCGATGGCCCCTGTCTGAACTTGAAAGAATTTCGAAATGACATCTGTCAGTATTTTGGGGGGAGGCGCCTGGGGAACAGCGCTTGCTTTCACCTGCTATAAAGCAGGTAATATAACAACCTTGTGGATCAGAGACCCCCAACAGGCAGAGAAAATGCTCCTTTCACGGGAAAATGAAAAATACCTTGCGGGACATGTATTGCCCTCGGGGATTACGATTACACATTCGATTGAAAAAGCTATTGAATCTCATATTCTCCTTCTTGTCTGCCCTGCTCAAAATCTACGTTCTTTTTTGGAAAGCATTAAAAATATTATTCCCAAAGACGCTTATCTTGTCATTTGTTCAAAGGGAATTGAGCTTGAGACCAGCAAATTGCTGAGTGAAGTCATTGCTGAAATTTTACCTGGCTATTGCATTGGTGTTCTTTCTGGTCCCACTTTTGCTCAGGATATGGCTGAAGGACAGCCAACAGCAGCTACCTTAGCAACAAAAGAAATTACAACAGCACGATGGCTTGCCAGTTCTCTCTCCTGTCCCACTTTTCGCCTTTATCCTTCCAGCGACGTGATTGGTGTTGAGTTGGGAGGAGCACTTAAAAATGTCATTGCGATTGCTGCAGGAATTTCTTCTGCTCGCAATCTTGGAGAAAGCGCGCGTGCTTCTCTCATGACAAGAGGATTATCGGAAATTGCACACCTGGGGCTGGCGATGGGAGCTCAGCTTGAAACATTTATGGGGCTTTCAGGGGTAGGTGATATCGTGTTAAGTTGTACTTCTCCTCAATCGCGCAATATGTCTTTTGGCTTAAAAATAGGTAGACTTGACCGTTTTATTCCTAACGATCAAAATATGTCTATTCTGACAGAAGGTGTTTTCACCGCTAAAGCTGTTCAGAATTTGTCTGCCTCAAAGGATGTAGAACTCCCCATTGCAAAAAGCATTTACAGAATTATTCATCAGGAAAGTCCGATTGATGAGGAAATAAAATTGTTGCTTTCGCGTCCCCTTAAGACAGAACCTTTTGGAGTATAAAGATGAGATATTGGCTGATAAAAACCGAGCCTTCTACGTGGTCCTGGCAAGACCAGGTTCTTAAAAAAATTACCCACTGGGATGGCGTCAGGAATTATCAGGCTTCCTCTTATATGAAAGAAATGAAAAAAGGGGATTTGGCTTTTTTTTACCACTCGGTACACGAAAAGAAAATTGTGGGAATCGTGGAAATTGTGAGAGAATACTATCCTGATTTTACAGACGAAACAGGGAAGTTCTGTATGGTGGATGTGCGAGCCGTTGAAGCTTTGCCTCATCCGGTCTCATTAGCGCTCATTAAATCAGATCCTCGACTTTCCCATCTTTCCTTATGTCGGCAATCTCGCCTTTCCGTTATGCCTATAGATGAACTTTCATGGAAAATTATTTTAGAGATGGAGAATAAGACATAATTCTTTATGTTCATACCTTTGAACTAATTGAAAAGGTGACTCTGAATTCCTACGTTTGCAAACAAAATTCATTGAATAATGGTTCTTAAAGTGATTATAAAGAGAGAAGGCGTATTATAGAGACTTCTAAAACTAAGATAGCTCGGGAGAGAAAACATAATTAAGAGAACTTTCAAATCAATATTTAATATTGATAATCCTATGATAAGCAAAAAATACATCATATTTTTCTATGATTTGCTTCTTTGCTTTATTTCTTTTCCCCTTTCTTTGTGGCTAAGGGCGGGAGACGATTTTCATACTTATCCTGTCCACTTGGTTATCAAGCATACGGTCGTTTATACCGTAATTTCTGCAGGAATATTTATGTGTTTTAGGACCTATAAAAGCGTATGGCGATATGTTTCCCTTAATGAACTTATGTTACTGACATTCTCCCTAGGTTGTGCAAATGTCCTTTATCTTGGCACTCTATTTCTCATGTCTTATTCAGGAAGTATGCCTCGCTCCCTGGTTATTATTAATTGGCTGGTCAATACTGCTCTTTTGGGGGGATCAAGATTAGCTTATCGATTGCTGAAGAATGAAGCGCTGTCCAAAAACCTTCTATCTTCTTCTCTTGTTGAAAAAATACTTTTAATTGGCCTTACTGACCAAACAGAAATGTTTATCAGGGATCAAGCACGGCAAAGAAAAAAGTCTCTCGATATTGTGGGGATTATAGAAACAAAAAACCGTCATAGTGGAAGTCGTGTTCATTCCATTGATGTATTAGGACAGTTGAAGGATTTTTCTGCAATTCTGGAAAAATTGAAATTTTTGAATAACGCTCCCCAAAAACTTGTCATTACTGATCCTGATTTTACAGGAAAACCTCTCCAAGAATTGATTAAATTCAATAAAAAATATAATTTTGAAATTGCTCGCTTACCTCGCATGTGGGAAATCACCAATGCAACTCAAAAAAACCAGATTAAGCCTATTTCTATTGAAGATCTTTTGGGGAGACCTCAAGTAGAGCTTGATCGAAAAAGCATGGAAACTTTTCTTCACAAGAAACGTGTTCTTGTGACGGGCTGTGGAGGATCTATTGGAGGTGAGCTTGTTCGGCAGATTGCCAAATTTAAACCTTCTCATATCACGCTATTGGACCATTCTGAATATTTATTGTACAAATGCGAGCTAGAGATGTCTGAAGACTATCCAGATCTCTCCCATCGAGCATTTTTGGCTGACGTTTCAAATGTTACTCGAATTTCAGAGATTTTGAGTGAAGAAAATCCCGAAATCATTTTCCATGCGGCCGCTCTTAAACATGTTCCTATTGCACAGAAAAATCCCAATGAAGCGATCATGACAAATGTCATCGGCACACAAAATATTGCGGAAGCTGCCCGTCATTATAATGTAAAAGCGGTCGTCTTTATTTCAACGGATAAAGCTGTTAATCCAACAAGTATTATGGGAGCCACAAAACGACTTTCAGAAAGTTATTGCCAGGCATTGGATGCCATCGGTGTTCAGGAAAAAACAACACGTTTTATTACGACGCGATTTGGAAATGTTTTAGGGTCTACAGGGTCGGTTGTTCCTCTTTTTAAACGACAAATCGAGCGAGGTGGTCCTCTGACTGTCACACATCCTGATGTAAGACGATATTTCATGACAATTCATGAAGCTGTGGAACTTGTTCTTCAGGCAGCTGTTTTAGGATATGAAAGCGCAGACACGGCAGGTCAGATATTTGTTCTGGAGATGGGAGATCTTATTAAAATTTCTGATTTAGCCCGTCAAATGATTCAATTTACAGGGCTTATCCCTGAAAAAGACATTCATATTCAATATACGGGATTACGAGAAGGAGAAAAACTTTACGAAGAATTATTTTATGGAGAAGAAAAATTAATAAAAACAAAATGCAAAGGGTTGATGCTCGCTTCTCCCAAGCCGATGAATTATCAATTTCTCAAAAAATCGATTCAGCAGCTACAGGAATACGCTCAGCATTATGATACAAACTCAAGTCTGGGACTTCTTAAAGAGCTTGTTCCCGAATATCAAACAGATAGTTCGTCTCTATAGTGGATGAAGTTGAAAGCTACTTATTAAGTTGGATGTTTTTTGCTAACAGCAATTCCCACCTATCGCCGTTGTCAAGAAGCTTGTTTTTATTATAATAAAGCTCTTCATGAGTTTCTGTTGCGAACTCGAAATTAGGCCCTTCCACAATAGCGTCTACAGGGCAAGCTTCCTGGCAAAGGCCACAGTAAATACACTTTGTCATATCGATATCATAGCGCACTGCACGACGGCTTCCATCGCTGCGAGGTTCAGCGTCAATGCTGATGGCTTGGGCAGGACATACCGCTTCACAGAGCTTGCAGGCAATACAGCGTTCTTCTCCATTTGCGTAGCGCCGCAAAGCATGTTCGCCGCGTAATCGAGAGCTGACAGGGCTTTTTTCCAAAGGATACTGAAGTGTTACCTTTCTTTTGAACATATAGCGAAAAGTCACTCCCAGTCCTTTGATAACTTCAAATAAGCCAAAAGATTTGAGCGTTTGCAAGACTGACACCATTATATCACCCTTGTGTCGGTAATTTATCAAAGTAAACAAGGAAACCTGAAACCATAATAACGGATATTAAGGTAAACGGCAAAAATACCTTCCAGCCCAGCCGCATGAGTTGATCATAGCGATAGCGCGGCAATGTTGCCCGCACCCATATAAAAAGGAATAGAATCAGGGAAATTTTCAGAGCAAACCAGACAAATCCGGGAATGTATGTAAACGGAGCTATCGCAAAAGGGGGGAGCCATCCTCCCAGAAATAAAATGGACGTCATGGCGCTCATCAGAATCATATTGGCATATTCACCCAAAAAAAACAGGGCAAAGGGCATAGACGAATATTCAACATTATACCCTGAAACCAGCTCAGCTTCTGCTTCTGGCAAATCAAAAGGCGTTCGGTTCGTCTCAGCCAGAATTGAAATAAAGAAAATGATGAACATGGGAAAAAGCGGGATAAAAAACCACATATTCTGTTGTGCCAGAACAATATCTCGCAAGTTAAGTGATCCTGCGCATAACAGAACAGTAATCATCACAAAACCAATAGAAACCTCATAAGAAACCATTTGAGCGGCTGAACGCAATGCCCCTAAAAAAGGATATTTTGAATTACTTGCCCATCCCGCAATAATAATGCCATAGACTCCTAACGAAGAAATCGCAAAAAGATAAAGAATGCCCACATTAATGTTGGCAAGCACAAAATCAGGGCCTATGGGAATGACAGCCCATGCAAGCAGGCTCAGAGTAAAGGTAATAATAGGGGCAAGCAGAAAAAGAACAGGATTTGCTTTTGCAGGAATAATAGGTTCTTTATGGAGTAATTTAAGGGCATCTGCAATGGGTTGGAGTAATCCAAAAGGACCAACGTAGTTGGGACCTATCCGTAATTGCATGGCCGCAATAATTTTGCGTTCCGCATAAGTTAAATAGGCCACCGTTAAAATAAGAGGAATAACGATCAGGAAAATTTGCCCAACGATCCATAAAAGAGGAAAGATCTCCTGCCACATCTCAGCCATGATGCACTTTCTTTCTGCAAGAATCAGGCGCCAATTCCCTTGTGCAGGTCGCCATCGTTTCTGATGCTCTTGAAATAGGATCCGTCATGTAAAAATTAAAGGAATGGGCAGAAAAAGGCGTTTTGTCAAGCGCTCCTTCCAGATTAAAAGTTGCCCATAAGGATGGGACGATCGTATCCTGAGTACTAAAAACCGGATTTTTATCGATCATGGACAGCCTCACTTCTCCAAGCGTATCATAAGGAAGTTTTTTGCCTAACTTCTCTGATAAGGCCCGAATAATCCGCCAGTCTTCTTTCGCTTCACCGGGGGGAAACAAGGCTTGCGAGGTTACCTGAACCCGGCCTTCTGTGTTCACGTAAGTTGCTTCTTTTTCGGTATAAGTTGCACCCGGCAGAATCACATCTGCGCGATGCGCTCCTTGATCACCGTGATGTCCCTGATAAATAACAAAAGCCTGACCAAATTGGGCTGCTTCAATCTCATCTACATTCAAGAGATAAACAAGTTTGATGTCGCCTTTTTGACAAGCTTTCAAAATATGATGTGTGATGTATCCTTTTTCATCCGGCACAAAACCAATATCCAATCCTCCCACTCGTGCAGCAGCCTGCTGCAAAACATTAAAACCATTCCAGTCCGGACGTATCATATCGAATTCTTCAGCAATTTCCTGGCATTTTTGCAGGATGGCGGCTCCATCTGTTCTTCTTAGAGCAGATTGCCCAAGGATGAGCATAGGATTTTGTGCTTTTTTTAATAATTTTGCAACAGGATGTTTTGTTTTTAAGATATCTTCAAGCAAAGCAGGATGGTTGCCCAGATGTTCTGTTGGAAAGGTAAAGCCGCGACCTGTGGGTAAATCTCCTCCCACATAGAATGCTTTAAATCCGCCTGCCAGATATCTTTTGCGCAAACGAGCATGAATCAGGGGCGCCTCCTGGCGAATGGCCGTATTAATGAACAAACAAATATCGGCAGATTCAATGCCAGCAATGGTTGTATTAAAAAGATAACTTGCTCGATGCTGTGGTACAGAGACAGCCCCATCCTGGCGGCAATCTGTATGAGGCGACCTTAGTTTTGTCATCAGATCCTTTAACGCCATCATGGATTCCACATCCGCCATATCACCGGACAGAGCAGCTATTTGCGACCCTTTCAGAGTCCCTATCTTTTCACAGATTGTCTGTAAGGCTTCTTCCCATGAGGCAGGCTCAAGTTTTCCGTTTTTGCGAACATAGGGTTGATCAAGACGTTGCCGCGCCAGTCCATCACAGGCATGACGTGTTTTATCCGAAATCCATTCTTCATTGATGTCTTCATGAAGGCGAGGCAAAATGCGAATAACACGCATTCCATACGTATCAATGCGTATATTGCTTCCTACTGCATCCATCACATCAATAGATTCGGTTTTGACAAGATCCCAAGGACGTCCCCTAAAGGAGTAGGGAGAAGATGTTAAGGCGCCAACCGGGCAAATATCAACCAGATTTCCCGAAAGTTCAGAAGTAATGGACTGATCCAGGTAAGCCGTGATTTCCATATTTTCGCCGCGTCCTATAGCACCCAATTCCTGAACGCCGGCAATGTCAGCAGCAAACCGGACACACCGTGTACAATGAATACAGCGCGTCATGAACGTCTTGATCAGAGGCCCCATAGACTTTTCGGCAACAGCGCGTTTGTTTTCCTTGAAGCGACTGCCAGAAGAACCATAAGCCACTGTAATGTCCTGAAGATCACACTCGCCTCCCTGATCACAAATAGGGCAGTCCAGCGGATGATTAATCAGCAAGAATTCCAGCACGCCTCGGCGCGCTTTTTCAACCATGGGCGTATGGGTATGGATAACCATGCCTTCGGATACAGGCATGGCACAACTGGCGATCGTTTTGGGAGATTTTTCCATTTCGACCAGACACATGCGGCAGTTTCCTGCAATGGCCAGGCGGGAGTGATAGCAGAAAACAGGAATTTCAATCTCAAGCTGTTGTGCAGCCTGCAAAACAGTGGTTCCTTGAGGGACGTCAATCTCTTGATTGTTAATTGTCAGCTTTACCATGGTTTTTCTTTATAAAGCGCCTATGATCAGGATGATATCTTTCAGCAAACTATAAGCGTTTAAGCCAGAGACATCAACCCGAGATTGGATTTTACAAAAAATATAAATAATTAAAAAAAGAAAGAAGAATTTGCTTTATTAAATCTTGAGAAAACTCTCCTGAAATGTTGCTTTTATCTGCAATAATCCACGTATTTCCATGTCTTGGATTATGAGAGGTTCTTTCAACTGAGCTAATCCAGCTATACTGCCAAAAACTATATAAATTCTAGCTTTTTTAGTAATTTTGTCTCTCTTGTTTTGCTCTCATTCTACCATTAGAGGTTGCATTCTACCGAACCAAATGGTAACACTTTGGAAACATTTTCAGAAAGGAGTCACTCAATGCCAAAACTTATAAAAAGTCTGATCGATCAAAGCCAACCCAAAGACAAGAATTATTTTGTCTGGGATACTGAGGTAAAAGGGTTCGGATGTCGTATCTTGATTGGAGGCAAAAAGACCTATGTCTTCTATTATCACTCTCCTTTGACCAAGAAAAAGACCGGCGTTAAAATTGGTGTCCACGGCAACATGACCGTTGATCTCGCACGTACAGAAGCCAAGAAGCTCTCCGCTGCTGTGGCATCAGGCAATGATCCCCGAGAGCAAAAACAAGAGAAGATCATGGAGCAGAAGCAGGCGATGCTCTTTGAGGACTTTTTTCAAATTTTCAAAGAAAAGTATATAATAGTCGCCTACAAGGATAGAGGCTATAGCAATATGAATGTTGCCAGCGTTCACTTGCTTCCACGCTTTGGTCAACAACGGCTGGATACAATCACTTCTAAAGATATCAAGCTTTTTTTGGAATCCTTACGACATATCCCATCTGCGGCTAATCGTTCTTTTTCTCTTTTAAGCGTTTTGTTCAAGAAAGCTGAGGAATGGGAATATTTACCACTCAAGAGCAATCCTTGTATAGGTGTTTCCAGGTATAAAGAAAACAAAAAACAACGCTTTTTAAGTCGTCCAGAACTTTTGAAACTGGAAGAGGCTTTTAATCAGCAAGAGAAAGAACGACCTCATACTTACTACTTGGTAAATGCTCTGCGTCTGGCTTTATATACAGGTTGCAGAAGAGGAAACATTCTCAATTTAAAATGGGAGAATGTTCATCTCAAAGAGCGCTATATTCACTTGCCTGACACTAAAACAGGAGAGAGCGCTATTCCTGTGAATATGAAAGCTCATGATCTTCTGGCTTCTCTCAAGCGCCAAACGAACAACGATTATGTTTTTCCCGGTAGAGTTTCAGGTAAGCCTTTAATAGATATTAACAAAACATGGAAACAGATTCTCAAGCGAGCGGGTATTAAGG
>BBVC01000017.1 GCA_001192655.1 Caedimonas varicaedens | reverse complement strand
AAACACCCGGGGAAGATGTCCGTCATCCACCAGACGTAAAAGAACAGGTTGGGGCTGACTGGACGCCTGAAGAGCGGTGGAGGCGACCACGCCCGAGGTCAGAACAGCCCTAGCGTAAGAACCCGCCGGCACGTAATTCTCTGTATTTTTAAGCAGCCCCCGCAGATTCTCCTGCAAGCTCACCTGAAGAATTCTGGAGGAAGAAGCCGACCCCAGCAGGTGATCTTCTCCCTGAAGAGAACCCTCCGATAAAGGGGGATTGTTGGGAGAAGAAGGAATCTCGGGAACAGACAGCGGAGGGGCTTTTTGAGGGGGTCTTGTGTCCTTGTCAAGAAGGGGTAGGTCAGAAGAAGGAGGGATGTTCAAAGATGGTTTTTCTCCTCCCGCATGAGAACCGCTTTGAAACAATTTCTCCAAAGCGTCTACTTTCTGGCTTAAAAGCGTGTTCTCTTCCCGAACTGCCCGCGCTTCTCCTTTGGCCTCTTCGGCCTGGGTTTGCACACGATTCACCCAGATGTCCCGAGGATTGACCGCTTCAAAGGGCGTGTTGAGAGAAACGCTCTCCTTGCGTTCTTCTTCTTTTTCTTCTCTCAAGACTTCCGACGAACCGGTCAGCAGAATTTTCCCCAACAAAAGGCTCAGGATGACCAAACCCATCACCAGAGCGATTTGCTGAAAGCGCATCCGCCCGGGGTCAGGCGTTGACGCGGTGAGACGAGAGAGCAGTTTCTTCATTATTTTGACCAGTCATATTTATTAAGCCAGCCCATGTAATAGGAAAAGGCAATCCCGATGCCTGCCACCACTGCGGCCAGACCGGGGGATTGCTTCATCACCGCCACCACGGCTCCCCCAATGGTGGCCACTCCCATGCCTGTTTTAACAACCCCGCCGGTGGTGAGTTTGTGAACCGCCTCCAGCTGATCCTCAATCTTGGTGGCAAAGGCCTCGCCCGAGAGCCAGAAACTGGTCAAGGTCGCCAGAGCATAAGCGCCCAGGATCATGGACAGTTTGTGTTTTCTGAACAAGGGAAGAAGGGTGGGGGAAAGTTGCTGTTTCATCATGGATTCCTTTCTATCAGGGGTAAAAGCAGAGAGCATCAGGACGTCTTCTTTGTGTGTTGCAGATGACGTTGATAAAGGTTTTTTTCTCTCAAAATGAACAAGAGAAAACATCATTCAGGGTCTCCTTTTGGTGTGGGGGGTGATAAAGATTCTGTGCGGTCAAAATGAACAAGAGCAAAGATCATTCAGGGTCTCCTTTTATTGTTGGGGGTGAGGATGATGGTGACGGTGAGGGTGATAAAGGTTCGGTCAGAACAGGGTTGTCGTCTGAAAGAACAGGTAGACCCTCGTGACGAGGGCTGACAATCACCATACGGATTTTGCTCTGAGGCGTCAGAACGGGACGCTCGAACACCACCGCCAAATCAGAAGACGACAGAAAACTCTCGGCCATCAGGGTCAGGTCTTGCTCCCCTGTGTTCTCCAGATCACACACACTCAGGAGATATCGGTCTGACCCGTAGAGATGGAGGGGCGTCACGGCAAGATTCCCGATCTGGCGAGATGAGGCGTCCGAGAGAGAGAGTTGTGTAAATCCTCTGGGCGGAATGCCCTGAAGGGCAGACAGAAGATATTTCTCCAGAACGTTCCGTTCTTGCTGAAGAGCGTCATGAGGGTCTTGGGGAGATTCAGGAAGAGTCAGAATCAGGGGAACGCTCTGTTGGGTCATAGGAGAGATTTTTAAATCCTGAACGTGTCCTTTTTGGGTGATCACGGTGAGATAAAAAGGCTCCTTGATCCCCTCGGGCGCCATAAAGACATGACCGCTCTTGTGAAGCTGAACCGCATCCTGCAGAGCCACCTCTCCCGATATCACGGGATAGACAAAAATATCCTGAATCCCGTCCCCTTTGACCGACAGACGGGTCAATCCCTTGCGGGAGATGTTGACGTCCATCACCGCCGTATCATTCAGGGGAACAGCCCCATAAACGGGCATCAATCCCATGAGCATCACAAGAGCCATGTTTCTTCCTGCGGTTCTGAACTTTCCCAGGGAAAATCGTTGACGCTTGCGACCATGGGGGAGATTTCTTATCCACCCTACAGAAGCGCGGTCGTTCCTCACCCTTCCCTCAAGCTTGCGTCTCCGGGGGAAGAGAATCTGTAAAAAAATATCTGTTTTAGTCATGTTCTCCCTCATAAAAAAAGTGTTTCACGAGAATGCATCCCTTGCCATTGGTGCTATAGGTCAAGACCACTGTTCTCTTTTGAATGACCGGATTCTTGTCCTTGCCGAAGAAGGTATGGAAATCCCCTGTGACCCAGACCTGACGGGCGTCTTTCTTCACGGCATACTCTCGGGGATAAAAAGCCGTGCTGATGTTCTCGCTCTTCAGAGTTTCGACCTGTTTTTTGAGTTTGGCCTCGATGGTACCCGAGCTTTCGGTGATGAGCAGAAACTCATAAAGACGCTGATCCGCTGTTTGGGGATTCATGGTCAACAGACGACTGGTCAAGCCATCTGCCCAATCAATGAGATACCGATCGGTGAGATTGTGACGACTCAAGGGAAGACGGCGGTCTGTTTCCGGCCAGGGGATAATGACCCAGTGATCGTCTTGATTCACCACCTTGACGCAGAGCAAGAGATTGCTGGCCAGCAACACAACGGTGACCAAGGCTGAAAAGTTGCGCTGTTTGATCATCCGTGACAGGGTATGGGAAAAGTGTTTCAGATTCATGACAGCCAGAACCTTTTGTGAGAAGGTGGCCAGGCAAAGGGTCGTCCGGGCATAATGCCCCCATACCAATGAAGAAAAGAACCCAGAGAAAATCCCGAGACGCTCTTTTTAAACTTCTTGAGGGCAAAGACGCCCCCGATGCCTACAATCCCGCACCCCGTCTTGACCAGAAAGCTGTCCGCAAACAAACAGCCCAGCAGACCCCCGCCGCCCAGAACAAGTTCGTCCACGGTGAGTCCCATCAATCTCAGGGGTTCCGAGAGATATTGATAAATACGGTGTTCTTTACGGTTCATCACGCATTCTCCTTGAAACAAGAAAGGGGGAAAGATAAAGCAGAGGGAGCAAAACAGACTTGAGAACCTTGTCCTGCTGTTCTGTCAGGGTTGACACAGAAGAAGAAAGGATGTTCACGATCACAAGCAGCACCGTCAGAGAGAGCAAAAAGCCCACGAGAACGGGAACGCCTGCATAAACGACACCGGCCGCCACAGCCGTCACCAGAATGACGCAGGAAGAAATAACTCTTTGCGGTTCTGACACACACGTACGAAACAGAAGAAAGGTCAGGGAGGGAAACGTCGAATTCATGAAAAATACTCCTGAGAAGAAGAGAAAGACGCGGGACAAGACAAAGGTTTTTCTTCTTGCGGTGATGAGAAAGGCTCATGGTTTGCCTTCCCCCTCTGAATCCATGGCGCCATATGAGAGGCAATGGCTCCCGCCACAGGCGCCACCACGGCATTGCCAAACTGCCGGTAGGCTTGAGTATCTGAAACGGGAATGCGAAACCGGCTCTCTTTGGGCGCATCAAATCCCATAAGGCGCGCACATTCCCGCGGTGTCAGGCGTCGGGGGTTTTTGCCCGGTTGAGGGATGAGGATTTCAGAGCCGTCTTTGCCGTAACGGGCAGACAGCGTGTGGGCAACCCCCTCTCGAGGGGTCAAGTGATACCCAAAGCCATGACCTTTCTCTCGGTGTTTGCGGGCATGACGCTGAAGGGAAGACCATAACCGGTCAGACAGGGTATACCGTTCTGAAACCTTGGCTTTCTTGCCCTGGGTATAGGGCGCTTCAGCTTCCTGGGAGCCATCTTCACGATGAAGAATATCCTGAAGGCACGGCAGAGGATCCATCGAGGGAATGGTCAGGGCTGAAAAATCAAACTCTGTTTCCTGGGCAAATCCGACGATAAAGACCCGCTCTCTGTGTTGGGGAACCCAAAAGCGGGCATTGAGAACACGGGTTTGGACAGAGTACCCCAGATCAGCGCACAAGGTTTGCAGAAGAAGACCCCACGTGCGTCCCTGATCATGGGTGAGAAGATTCTTCACATTCTCCAGTAAAAAGGCTCGGGGACGATGAACCTGGAGAACACGCGCGATCTCAAAAAACAGCGACCCCTGAGAAGGACAGGCAAAACCGGTGTGTTTGCCCAGACGTTGACGGGAAGGTAGTCCCGCCTGAGAAAAGGGCTGACAGGGAAACCCTGCCAACAAAAGATCGTGAGGCGGAATCTCCTGGGGAGAGAGAAGCGTGATATCACCCACGACAGGATGATCCTCACAGGCATAATTGGCATCATAGGTGGTTTGGGCGTGAGGATCTTTCTCGCAAGCCAACACACAGCGTCCGCCTTTTTCTTCAAACCCTTGGCGCATGCCCCCGATACCGGCAAACAGATCGATGAACGTGAAAGGACTGTGAGGATTCAGGGGCATCATGCGTCCTCTCTTTGGGTTGTTTGAGAAGAAGTGTTGGTGGAGATGATGCCAGAGTTCTCGAAGCGTTCCGGTAAAACATCAGGACGCGCCTCTGTGGTGAAGGGGTGCTGCGTTTGGCAAACGGCCTCTTTTTGTTCCGTGTGTTGATATTGTTCCAGATCTGTCCGAATCGCTCTGGCCAGATGAAAAGCCAGTTCTACAGGAACGGCATTCCCCACCATGCGGTAGCCGTGTCTGACATGGGTGTAGATAAAATGACAATCATCGGGAAAGGTCTGGATGCGGGCGCATTCCCGTACTGTTAAACGGCGATAGAGATGTTCATGACCTGGGGCAAATTGCTTCGTCTTTCCCTCTTTGCCTGAAACCATCACAGGGGATTGGGGATGAAGGGGGATAAAGCGCGCAGACGCCAGAATGGTAAAGGAGGGTTTGTGCCACGGACGCACGCGGTTTCGGCTCATGAAACGAGGGGAATAACCGGAGACAAAAAGATCATGGTTAGCAACTTTACGAGAAGCGCCGATCTTCAGTCGTCGGAGGTCAAAAATAGCGTTTCTTAAAGTGGGTCTGCACGACAGGGGAGGAGGAAAGACAAATCCTTTATTCAGGGAGTGATGATACCCCACGATGAAGACCCGCCTCCTGTCTTGGGGAACGCCATAATCATGAGCATTCACGACTTTCCAAGTCACCAGGTACCCTTCCTGTTCCATCCTCTGAAGCATCTGGTGAAAGAACGCTCTGTTGTTACCCTGAATCAGTCCTGGGACGTTTTCTGCCACAAAGAACAGGGGTTGAACGTGATGAAGGACGCGGAGGTAGTCCTCAAAAAGCTGACCTTGAGGGTCATGAATTCCCCTGCGCGCACCCCCCGCACTCCATGATTGACAGGGTGGCCCGCCAATAACGCCAGCTGCTTTGGGAAGTTCTGTTCCAGAAATATCCCGGAGGGAACGGCTGTCAAAAACGGTATAGGGAAAGAAAGACGTATACGAGGGTATCACAGTTTGATCCCGGTCGTTCGCCCAGAGGATGTTAAAGCCTGCTTTTTCAAATCCCCTGTCCATGCCCCCCACACCGGAAAAAAGAGAAATCAGGGAAAAGGGTTTCCCCGGAGAGAAAGGCATTGCAGAACCACCCCGTTGAGGCAGGGAATCAGACATGGTCATGGGTTCTGCCTTCCTTGAAAAAGAGATAATCCACCAAGGTATCCTGCGGGCAGGACGTTTTTCCTTCCTTGAAAAAGGAGTGAAAGACGATCACGTCTTTCACTCAAGTTTACAGGGAGGTCAAACGGCGTGTGACGGAATGGAAAAGCCAGCACGCCTGTTCTTCGCGCGTACCGTTCGCGCAAAGGAGAGGACAGGGCAAAAGCCCCTGAATCTGAAACAAATGAGAGTTCTTGGTCTCGCGTGTTAAGCATCATGACAGGCCTCTTCTGTGGAATGCTCCTCGGGGACAGATGCAACTGTCTTGCCGGGCTGGAGAATACGTAAAACACTGCGTGGATTTTTAAGCAGGATTTCTGCAACGGGATATTCCCGTCCGTCATCGGTGAGGACTTGACGATAATGGAGCATCCCCTCCAGAAAGACATAAGCGCCCTTGTTCAGGTATTGTCGGGCAATCTCCACGAGACCTTGAGAAAACACCGCCACAGAATGCCACTGGGTGCGGGTTTGCTTGTTTCCCTGGGCATCCTTCCAGGATTCCTGCGTTGCTAACGAAAAACGGGCGTAAGCGTCACCGATGGATGTTTGATAAAATTGGGGATTTTTTCCCACATGGCCTAAAAGACAAATGCGGTTGAGACTCATGACAGATTCCTTTCCATAAGAGGGTTGGCAGAAGAAGGCAAGCAAGCGGCGAGTAATCCCGTCACATGCCGTTTCCAGGGATTCTCTTGGACAGAAGGGAGGGATAAAGGTGACGAATGAACGGAATGAGTGCGCTCTTCGGACGACACCCTTAAAAATGGGTCACGCCCGTTTCTGTCAACGTAAGAGTCCTGCACAAAAGGCAGGCCTTCTTCCCTGGCAGAAGGTTTTATCTTCCCTGATAAGGAAGAGACGTGACGGGATTCGTCACGGATCACAGGCATCCTCCTTGGCGAACAAAGATGACGGGATTCTTGAGAGAGGACAGAGGATGTCGTGGGGCATGTTTGTCGGGCATTTCCTGACGCATTCTCTCCAAGAGAGTCTGCGCACGGAACAGCATGACGGTGTAAAGACAAGGGAGCAGCATGTGTCGGGGAAACAGGTTGCTCTCCCGAGACAAAGCAGGGCGTCAACAACGAGTCTGCCTGATCTTCCGCAGAAGTCCAGGGTAAAGTGGTGGGAGCAGGAGAACGCACCCCCTCTTGGACAGGAGAGGTACCATCATCCCATGAGAAAATTCTCCCAAGCAAAGCATCATCTCTCACAAGCCTTTCTTTGCCATGCTCTCCGGTCTGCAAAGCAGACAAGAAGGGTTGAGAGGCCTTATCGCTCACGGGCAAGCAATCTTCTGCAAATTCCAGAGCTTGCGTGTTTGGGGGAGACGTATGGGATCCCTTCAAAGGGGATGATGTTGATCTGGAGAATTGAGTCTCTCGATCTTCACCGTTTCCCTGAGGATTTATCTCTTGGAGGTCAGATTCCGCCAAGCTCTGCTGCGACAGATCAAATTCCCCCTCTGTGGTGAGACTTGGCAGCTGGCTGTGAGGAACCTCAACGGCTCTCAAGCCGTGAGAGGAAGAAATATTTTTTCCTTGGTTTTGATCTCCCGTGGCGGGTGAGGGCAAGGAAAAAGCAGGAGATACAGGGAGTTGAGAGTGCTGGATTGTTTGCTGAACGGTGAGACTCAGGCTTTTGAGGTCAGGACACACAGAGCGTGCGGCAACACCGATCTCCGAGCTAAAATGACGCTCCACGTAATCTCGGGCGGCTTTTGACGGAAAAGACAACACAAGCTCTCCACAATCCCATCCGCCCCAAGATGCCTGTCCAAACCAGAATAAAAACTTGTCCCCGCGAAGATGGCGCAAAAGCCCACGACAAAATTGTCGGGACAGAGGATCCTCAAGGCTTTCAAGATGGGCATCCACCTTGAGCTTGAGTTCTTCCGATGACAGCTTTTCTTCTCCTGAGCCGTCAGGAGAAGGATCTGCATCCCGGTAATTGCCTTCCCGTATTTTTTGAAAATTAGCAGGGATTAAAACCCAGTCCAGTCCCGCACGCCATCCCCGCTGACCCTTGCCCATGAGAAACGAACTGCGGGTGATTTCCTGGCAAAACGATGACCACAGGTCTAGCTTGTTCTCAAAATGCTCCTGCAACAAAGCCTGAAGGCGCTGAGACCTTTCCGTTGTCAGCTGAACCAAAACAGGGGGACACAAAACACGATTCCAGGTATGGATCATGGCTTTTGAAACATCCGCGGGCGTGTCAGCGTTCCTCTCTGCTGTAATCTCTGCTGTAGTCTCTGAATCCTTTAATATGAAACTCGATTTTTGAAGGTTCGAAGCTTCATTTTGAAGGTTCGAGACTTCATTTTGAAGGTTCGAGGCTTCAGAGGGCGAAACAGGCTGTAAAAGAGGGAATCCGGGTAAGGCATATCCCAGAGAATAAAGATCATGCTGGATCTTCTTCAGATCAGGACGATACTGAAGAACCTTGTTCCATCGATTGTCAGGATTAGGACGTTCCTCAATCCAGCCCTTTTCCACAAGAGCCTTAATCATTCGTCTCATGGTAATATCGGACATCTGCAGCATGGTCTCGTCGATCATCTCCTGGGCTTTTTTATAAATCCACCCATGCCGTAAAGAGACGTTGCAATCAGGATTCCGCGCTTGCTCTTCCCGAATAAAATCATCAAAGTCAGAAACTTTCTGCACCCAGTAGATAAACTGGTTGAGAATAATCGCCTGAAAAGCATCCCCCGTCAGAGCCACAAACTCTTCCCGTAAAACAGCGCGCTTGAGAGAACGCGGCACAAAGGTCATGACACCCTGCCTTTCTGTGAAGACAACACGTCCCTCTTTCGTCCTGCTTTTTGCCCTGGGAAAAAGCAGAGAGCAAACGCAGAGAGATTATCCTGTCTTCCGGTAAAAAAGAGCGATACAGAAAGGTTGAAAAAGGGCATCTCAATATTGCCCTTTCTGCAAGGCGTCAATAATAGACGTCTGAGCTTGAGTCAATTCTTGTAAATTATGGTGGATGTAAACGCCCGTCACACAAGAGCCGTTGGAATGACCCACAAGCGCTTTCAGTGTCCAGGGGGAAATGCCGCTTCGATTAGCCGCCGTAATAAAGGTATGACGCAGAGAGTGAATCCGAAGGCGCTCAACGCCCTCTTGGTTAAAGTTTCCCTCTTTCATCAAGTTGTACCAAACCGTCTGAAAGGTATTATAAGAGATGGGCTTGTCGGCATCCGTCACCGAGGTAAAAACATAATCTCCACTTTCAAACTGACGGGCTTCCGTCAGCAAAGATCGAATTTTATCCGATAAAGGAACCAATCGTCCCTTGCGCGTCTTGGTCTTCCAAAGCTGGATATACCCTTCCTTGAAAAAAACATCCGACCATTTAAGCTCCAGAATTTCGGAACATCGACACCCTGTATATAAAAGGAGCTCCATGGCGATAATTTGCTGAGGGAGTTTGCCATAGGTCACAGAACGCGCCTTGCGTTCTTTCATAAGCTCAGAAAAGATGCTGAGTTCTCCTGACGTTAAATACCGCTCCTTCACAGGTCGCTTATAACGTATCCAGCTTTCTCCATCCAAAACAGCCACAGGATAGCCTTTCTGTTTGCCATATTTAAAAGCTGCCAGAAGAATAATTTTCAGGGTTTCCGTATGAGAGTACGTATCCTTGAGCTGAATAAAGAGTTGGTTCACATGGGCATCGGTGAGGTCGGGGATAAAGAGGTCACCTAATTTATCTCGTCCGCACTTGTTCCAAGTATAGGCATATTCTTTCCACGTTTTCTCCGACAAAGAGCTTTTCTTAAACTCAAGGTATTCCTCGACGAGTTTATGGACGGATAGGGTCAGGTTCGCGTCTTTGCGCTGATTTTTCATGCGGATCTCCTGTAAATGTTCTGAATGGCATTCAATGCCTTTTTGTCGGGCAGACTGAATCTTGTCATAAGGATAGACGCCCAATTTTTTTCTGAAGTTCTGTAAACGAAGACAAAACGTTTTCGTGCCACACGGATTAATAAACACCAGAAGACCGGGAACCACAGAGTCGGCCAAGGCATAAACCTTGCCGTTGGGTTGAGCTTTTTCAATCATGGTATTGGTGAGTTTCTGACGATTCATACGATATTCCTCCACAAGGTCTCTTTGCGTAAGATTATGGCGAAATTATGATGTAGGAAAAGTTCCCAAAGCACTGGAATAAAACAATTCTTTTGAAAAAGTCTTCGGCAGTTTATGACGAATTTATGACGAATTGCCTGATTGAGTGTAAAATTAAGACTTGACTGTGAGGCTGAGTGCGGGTTCAGATGTCCAGAAAATGGTGTAGCGCCCACCACCCTGCATCTGAAGACTAAAAATTTAAGAATGTTAAAAGCATCTGGTTGACCTGTTTCGTACACTCGTGTATAACCAACCCTAGCTTTGAATAGTGTTGCAGAAGGATTATTATGGCAAATATTGAGTCAGCTAAAAAACGTGTGCGCCAATCAGTACTGAAGACAGCGCGCAATCATTCCCGTATCATGCGTGTTCGTACTTTTGTGCGGAAGGTGGAAGAGGCTATTCGTACAGGTGACAAGTCTGTTGCCCAGAAGGCTTTGCAAATTGCTCAACCTGAAATCATGCGCGGTGTGAGTAAGGGTGTGTTGCATTTAAATACAGCATCGCGCAAAGTTTCTCGACTTGCTTCGCGTATAAATGCTTTGTAAAAACCTTTCCATTAAATTAAAAAAGGCAAATTGCACTCTTTTCGTTAAGAAATTATTGAACAATAGTTTTTGATTGCAATCCCTTTAGATTTAAGAAATTTGTGGGGAAATATAACGAAAGAATAAAAGTGGGCTTGCCATGTCAGTGTCGCCTGTGACCTCGCTTCAAATAGAATCGAATCCAGAACTGGGGTCAGTGATGGCGGCATGCTGGGAAAATGCACGCTCTCTTTTTTCACAAGAGTTTGGTGATGCTACCTTTAAAAGTTGGCTTTCACCCCTAACCTTTGGCGAATTTATTTCTGGTCGACTGATTGTTATAGCCCCCACACGTTTTAGGCGTGACTGGATCCAGTCACATTTTTCTCAAAAAATGCTCGAAATTCTTCAACGTTTTGATGCTCGTATTTTGGCGCTTGATTTAATTGTTACACCCAATTCAACATTTAATGGAACTTCCCCTGTTGAAAGTGCAGAAGCAAGAATCAAAGATCAAGCTGAACCCGAAGATCGAAATATTCAAGTTATTGGCTCTCGTCTTGAACCTCGTTATACCTTTGAGGCTTTTGTTGTGGGAAAATCCAATGAGTTGGCTCATGCTGCTGCACGTCGGGTCGCCGAAGCAGATAAAGTGACCTTTAATCCGCTTTTCTTGTACGGAGGGGTAGGATTAGGTAAAACCCATCTTATGCATGCCATTGCATGGCATATTTGTAAATCCTATCCGCAACGGCGCGTTATTTATCTTTCGGCTGAAAAATTTATGTATCTTTTTGTAAAAGCCTTACGTTTTAAGGATACAATGGCTTTTAAAGAGCAGTTTCGTTCTGTTGATGTTTTGATGATTGATGATTTCCAGTTCATTAGCGGCAAGGAATCAACGCAAGAAGAATTCTTTCATACTTTTAATGCGCTGGTTGATCAGAATCATCAAGTCATTATTTCAGCTGATAAATCTCCTTCCGATCTGGAAGGTTTGGAAGAGCGCATGCGTTCTCGTCTGGGCTGGGGGCTTGTGGCTGATATTCATCCTATGACCTATGAGTTACGCCTGGGTATTTTACAGTCCAAAACCGAACAAATAGGGCGAGAAGTTCCACTGAAGGTTCTTGAGTTTCTGGCGCATAAAATCACGTCAAATGTACGGGAACTGGAAGGCGCTCTTAATCGTATTGTTGCGCATTCCATGCTTGTTGGGCGAGAGATTACGATTGAATCGGCAACAGATGTCCTCAGGGATTTATTGCGTGCGAATGATCGGCGTATTTCGGTGGATGAAATTCAAAAGAAAGTCGCCGAGCATTTTAATGTAAAGCTGGCAGACATGCACTCACCGCGTCGCTTGCGTTCGGTTGCGCGTCCCCGTCAAATTGCAATGTTTCTTGCCAAGCAGTTGACATCCATGTCTTTGCCTGAGATTGGGCGTAAATTCGGAGGACGTGATCATACGACTGTTATGCATGCTGTCAAAAAAGTCGAAGAGCTTAAGGAGAAAGATGCTTCTCTAACAGAAGACCTGGATTTATTAAAAAGAATGCTCCAAACCTAGAGGAAAACTATTTTTTCCTTTCTATTCAAGAACTTCTCATGAGTTCTCAGAAATAAATAGCAATAAACAAACCAGAATATCTTTCTCTGGTTGAAAAACTGTAACATTTTTCTATCGCTTTATAATTTAAAATATGCCTAGAATAGAAGATGTTAGTGGTTTAGCTAATAGAATCCGAAATTTTAAGTTTTAATTTACATGGAAAATTTTCTCTATGAAGAAACCCTGTCCGCCCTTAGAATCACGGGTTGATGCAATAGACATGCATTTAGGTCAAAAACTGAGGAATTTCAGAAAACATGTTGGGTGGACGCTAGCAGATTTGTCTCTTCGAGCGGGTGTTTCCCATCAACAAATTCACAAATATGAGCAAGGCCATTCAAAAATGTCGGCTGCAACTCTTTATAGGCTTGGAGCTATTTTTTCTATAGCT
>BBVC01000016.1 GCA_001192655.1 Caedimonas varicaedens | reverse complement strand
TATGTTGTTAGCTATACAGCGGAAGAGACAACTGATTCCTTAATTGGAGAGCAAATGTTGACTTTCCGCTTCCTGGTCGTCCAAAGATCATAATTCGATTGAAAGAAGACACCAGCACACTCTTTTAGACAATTTTTCCCACATGTGTTGCAAAAGACCAAATGTAATTTTCCGGGTCCTTTAGGCGACACATACGATCTCCCCAAAACATATTTTCTGGTTCTGCAAGAGAGAGGGCTCCTTTGAAGAGAGCTTCTTTATAAAACTTATCAACATCTTCACAATAGAGGTAAAGCGTAATGGGACATTCAACTCCGCTGGTAAGAGGAGATTTTGTTGTCGAACCATAACATCCCTGTTTTCCGCACATGAGAAGCTGATCTTTGTATTTCATTTCTGCATGCCAGGATGTTCCGTCTTCTCCAGGAACAAGATTAACGACGTTGAATTTGAAGGCGCTCTCATAAAATTTTACAGCCTTATCAACATCCACCACCGTAATGTAGGGCAACAGCCAGGGAGTATTGACGGGACGGGGAGGAGACATGGTTTTGTTTCCTTTCACAGGACTTTAAGTTTTTACCAAACTTAAAGGTCGATAAAAAAACCAAATCCTCTCCACAAATACTAAGGAGAAGATTTGGTCAAAAAGTCCCTGAATTTAAGCCGCTTTAATATGTGCCTGACCGGGCTTCCAGTTACATCCACACAGCTCTTCTGACTGAAGTCCGTCAAGAATGCGAAGCGTCTCATCTGTATTGCGCCCCACACTGAGGTCATTCACAGAAACGTGACGAATCTTGCCTTCGGGATCGACGATATAGGTTGCTCTCAGGCAAACACCCTCGCTGGGGTGTAGAATTCCCAAACTTTCCGAGAGCTCTCTTTTAATATCTGATAACATAGGATAAGGAAGATTCGCTAACCCTGGATGGCTGTTACGCCACGCAAGATGCACATAATCAGAATCAGTACTGCAACCATAAATTTGAGCATTGCGCTTTTGAAATTCTGAATAAAGATCCCCAAAGCTGATTAATTCTGTAGGACAAATAAACGTAAAATCCTTGGGCCAAAAAAAGAAAACTTTCCATTTTCCGGACTGATCTTGTTCATTAACTGAGGGGAATCCCTCACTGTGATCATTTTGAGTGACGGCTTTCAGATTGAACGATGGAAATTGATCACCGATCGTCAGCATGTTTTCTTCCTCCTTATTGTTGTTACTGTCCTGTTTCCAAACGTGCCACAAGTTGTCGCACAGTAGGTATAAAACCATTAGCGTAAAATGGGTCTTGAGCAAAGCGAAATGCGTTATGACCGGCAAACATCAATTGATGATTGACATCTCCACCATGAGCAATTTCCTGTAACGTTTTTTGAATACAATAAGATCTTGGATCGGCTTTGTGACCCGTTGAGTAGGGTTCTTCCTCTTGCCAATTACTGAAGTTACAGGCACTCAGGCACCCCATGCAGTTAATCTGGTCTGTCAGAATCTGATTTGCCTTTTCAGGCGTCACAAAAATCAGTGTTGAGCCTGGCGTGCGCAGTGCTTCTGTATAACCTTGGGCAACCCAATTTGTTGCATGCTCATAATCGTGAGGAGCCAGATAAACAAGACGACCTCGAGCTCCTGCTTTAAATTCAGAAGTATGCTCACCCACCGGATTCATGGTATAGGCAACCTGACGATTGGAGCGTTCTATCAGCTCATTGAGAAAATCATTTTTGACAGCAGATGAATAGAAACCCGTGGGACTAAAGCGATTTAAAACTATATCCCCTTCCTTAAGTGTAAGGATTCTACGCTTCCATTCATCGGAAATGGGACTCTCCTGGGTCAAAAGAGGGCGTGTTCCAAACTGAAAGGCTATGGGCCCCAATTCGGGATTATCAAGCCAGTTGTCCCATTCCTGAAGACACCACACTCCCCCCGCCATAATGATCGGTATATGAGAAAGCCCATATTCAGCCATTTGTTGACGCAGGGCTAGAACACGAGGGTAGGGATCTTCTGGATAGTCAGGATTTTCGCTGTTAGAAAGTCCATTATGACCACCCGCTCGCCAGGGATCTTCATAAACAACAGCCCCCAACCATTCAGGAAATTTGTGATAAGCGCGTTTCCAAAGAGCGCGAAAAGCGCGGGCAGAAGAAACAATAGGGTAATAATAGATTCCATAGCGTGCCGAGATTTCAGCAATTTTATAAGGCATACCTGCGCCGCAAGTGACGCCATGAACCAGGCCTTTTGCACCTTCCAAAACGGCGTGCAAAATTGTTTCACAGGCGCCCATTTCCCAAAGCACATTCATATGAATGCGTCCCTGAGAACCCGCCGTCTCATAAGCAACTCGGGCTTGATGAATAGCACCTTGCACGGCAAAGCGAATAAGTTCTTCATGACGTTCCCGACGGGTTTTTCCATGATAGATGATGGGAATAAGCTGACCCTTTTTGTCAAAAGAATCAGCATTGACGCCAGAAAAAGTCCCAACGCCACCAGAGGCTGCCCAAGCGCCTGAGCTTTCGCCGTTGGATACAGAAATCCCTTTCCCGCCCTCTACCAGGGGGAGAACTTCTTTTCCAGAGAGAATAATAGGTTTCAGAGCTTTCACCGGGCTCATATCTCCTCAATTTATCTTAGCATGTGTTATAGCAAGGTTATCCAGGGCTGTCATCTGAAGATCGTCAGAAAGGAGAAATTACTTCTTTTCTCCTCTATTTTCTTTTCTTAAATGTGGCCCATTCTTGATAATCCTAACTCTGAATTTCCTGACCAGAGTTTTGATCGACCATTTTCATGCTAAGTTTGGCTTTTCCCCGATCATCAAATCCAATAAACTTGATATAAACAGTATCGCCTACTTTCACGACATCTTCTACTTTTCCAACGCGCTCAGCGGCCAATTGGGAAATATGAACGAGACCGGATCTTTCACCCATATAGTTTACAAAAGCACCAAAGTCCATAATTTTAGCGACAGTCCCTTTATAGATCTGACCAATCTCAGGTTCAGCAGCGACCATTCTGACTCTTTCAAGCGCTGCGTCAATAGCGGCCTGGCTCATTCCCGAAATATCAACTTTCCCATCTTCAGAAATATCTATTTTAGTTCCGGTGGTCTCACAAATTTCTCGAATGACCTTGCCGCCAGGACCAATAAGTTCACGAATCTTTTCTTTGGCAATTTGGATAGAAACGATCCGAGGAGCATTTTCGCTGACTGTTGCCCGTGATTGATTCAGGGATTTAGCCATTTCTCCAAGGATGTGGAAACGACCATCACGAGCCTGTGTCAAAGCCTGTTTCATAATTTCTTCTGTAATGCTGGTAATTTTAAGATCCATCTGTAAAGCTGTGACGCCCTGATCGGTTCCAGCGACCTTAAAGTCCATATCGCCCAGATGATCTTCATCTCCCAATATATCAGACAGAATCGCTACTTTATTGCCTTCCTTGATAAGCCCCATGGCAATACCCGCAACCGGACGTTCAAGAGGAATCCCCGCATCCATCATACAAAGAGAAGAACCACAAACGGTTGCCATGGAAGAAGAACCATTTGACTCTGTAATTTCAGAAACAATACGAACCGTATAAGGGAATTTATCTTTCGAGGGCATCAGGGGATGTAAAGCGCGCCAGGCAAGCTTTCCATGTCCGATTTCGCGACGTCCAGGAGAAGCAAGACGACCGACCTCTCCAACTGAATAAGGAGGGAAGTTATAATGCAACATGAAACGCTCTCGTCCTTCACCGCTCAGCGCATCGATGATTTGTTCATCCTGTGCTGTTCCCAGCGTGGCAACCACAATCGCCTGTGTTTCTCCTCGCGTAAAAAGAGCGCTTCCATGTGTGCGTGGCAGGAATCCGGCTTCGCACATAATAGGACGAATTGTTTTGGTATCGCGGCCATCAATACGATAACCCGTCGATAAAATGTCGCCCCGTACGATTTCTTGCTCAAGCGCCTTCAATTGATTTTGGACTTGGGATTCAGATGTTTCTTCATCCACCAAAGCCTCAAGAACAGATGCCTTGACCTTATCAATGGTTGTATGTCTTTCAGCCTTTTGTGTCAGAGCATAGGCTGCACGCAATTCTTTTTCGGCTTTCTTTTTTACTTTGGCGTAAAGTTTTTTCTCTTCTGCCGATTTGTCTTCTATATCCCAGGCAGATTTGCCAGCGTCCTTCACCAGATCTTTGATCATCTTGATAACAGGTTGAAAACTTTGATAACCAAACATAACGGCCCCAAGCATAGTTTCTTCAGACAGCTCTTGCGCTTCAGATTCCACCATCAGGACACCATCTACCGTTCCTGCGACGACCAGATCAAGTTGGGAAGAAGCAAGATTGCCAAAAGTTGGGTTAAGAAGATATTCACCATCCTTAAAGCCAACGCGGGCAGCAGCAAGAGGCGCTTCAAAAGGAACGCCTGAAAGGGAAATTGCGGCAGAGGCACCTATGATCGCGACAATATCAGGATCATTTTCCAGGTCATGGCTTAGTAACGTACAAACAACCTGAACTTCGTTATGAAATCCATGGGGAAAAAGAGGACGAATAGGACGATCAATCAAACGGGATGTTAAAACTTCTTTTTCAGAAGGCTTGCCTTCCCGTTTAAAGTAACCCCCGGGAATTTTTCCAGCGGCGAATGATTTCTCTTGGAAATGAATAGTCAGTGGCAAGAAATCGATTCCGGTCCTGGGTATTTTTTGAGCAACAACCGTACACAAGACGCTTGTTTCTCCGTAAGTTGCAAGGACAGCTCCATCCGCCTGACGCGCAATACGACCAGTTTCAAGCGTTAAAGTCCGCCCTCCCCAGTTAATTTCTTTTTTCGAAATATTAAACATTGTAAGACTGGAATCCTTTCATAATTGATGAACTGCCTTTATACCTTGCGCTCGGAAATCTAGCGACGCAACTCCAGGCGTTTGATAATCGTTTCATAACGGGCAAAAGTTGTTTTCTTTAAGTAATCCAGCAATTTACGGCGCCGATTCACTAAAATCAAAAGCCCGCGGCGAGAATGATGGTCCTTCATATGACCACTCAGGTGTTCAGTAAGATTCCTGATGCGTTCAGTGAGAATGGCGATTTGTACCTCAGGAGATCCGGTATCATCGCCTTTTGTTGCATATTCTTTGATAACTTCCTGTTTACGTTCTGGCGTAATCGACATCGTCGTTTCCTTTCTCAATCTAAAATTAAATATTAAACACGCGTTCAGGCCAAAGTTCATTTTCATGATATCGAACAAATGCCACAGGTTTCTGTGAAGGATCAAGGGACAGGAAAAGATGCCCCTGATGTTCTTTGCCCAAGCCATCAAGCGGTTCAGGAATAATTCCTTGTCCTTGTCTTAAACGCGTTGCCTGCATTTCAGAGACACGGACAGCCGGGATGTCGTCCAGCACGTCTGGAATTTTCCTTACATACTTCCTTAATATGACGTTTTCATCTAAAGATGCAAGCTTTTCCAGAGAAAGCGCCTGATTTTTTTCAAAACGGCCGACGGAAAGGCGATCAATGGCGCTGGCATAGGCGTAACATCCCAGCTTTTTTCCCATATCTCGTGCAATTGCGCGGACATAGGTGCCCTTTCCACATTCAACGTCAAAAATAGCACGATCAGATGAGACGATTTCTTTTAGTTCAAGAGAGAAAATATGAACAGGGCGTGCCATCAGGCTGACATTTTCATGACGTCGCATCAGGTCACAGGCCCGTTCCCCCTTAATCTTAAGGGCAGAGTAAAGAGGGGGAGCTTGTAGAATTTCTCCCTGAAAATCAGAAAGAACGGCAAGGATTTCTTTTTTTGAAGGGCGCTGGGCAGATGTTACCAGTACCTGTCCTTCTGTATCGTCTGTTGTGCGCTCTTCTCCCCATGTGACCTCAAAACGGTATCGTTTTTTTTCTGTCATGACATAAGACACTGTTTTGGTTGCTTCGCCCAGGGCAAGAGGCAAAACACCTGTGGCTAGGGGATCAAGAGTTCCGGCATGCCCTATTTTGATCTGGCCAAGTTTTCTTTTGACAAGAGCAACAGCGCGCGCTGAAGTCATGTGAAGCGGTTTATCAATAATCAGCCAGCCATGAGGAGAAAAACGTTCTAATTTCATCATGGGTTGATCTATGAAGGAGATAATGAAAAGAAGCAAATTGAAAATTTTTTATTAAAGCAGCGTCATCAATATACGTTTTTTGCACGACCATGTTCTGCTTTAGAGCAGCTTTCACTCAAAATATAAAGCAGACTTTCCATTATCCACGGCTGCGTTCAACGGCATTGACGACTGAATTCATACGCAGATTGGCGATGAGGTTTTCCAGATGCTCGGTGTCATGAACTTCGATATCAATAATGAATTCTGAAAGTAGCTCGGATCTGTGAGCAATCTTCAGATTAATAATATTGGCATTCTGCTTGCTTATGATTGTTGTAATTGTTGCTAGAGCATTTGTTTTGTTGGCAACTGTAATTAAAAGCCGTCCAGTGTGAACGTTTTGCGATTCAGTCTGATCCCATGTGACGTCGATCCAACGTTCCGGTTCTTCAGCATAATTTTTCAAATTATCGCAATTGATGGTATGGATTGTTACACCTGTGCCAGTCATAACGATCCCAATGATTTGATCGCCGGGAAGTGGATGACAGCAACGCGCGTAATGGATCGCCATTCCAGGAATAAGCCCCTTGATCGAGACCGCAGATTCCTTGTCTCGTGGTTTCTTGGAGAGGCGCATTGTTTCAGGCGTAAAAGGTATTTCCTTGGTTTGAAAGTCGGGATAAAGGTTACGAATAACTTCATAACTTGTGATTTGTCCTTCTCCAACAAGCGCATAAACATCCTCTGCCGAATGTATTTTATATTTTTCAAAAATACGCTCCAAACTCTTTTCTGAAAATTCCAGCTTTTCGTGGAGAAACGATTTATGCAGGATTGAACGACCTAAATCAATAAACTGTGATCGCTGTTGGGTGCGGATAAATTTGCGGATATTCGCGCGCGCCTTTCCTGTACCAACAAAACGTTCCCAGCTGGGCGAAGGCGTCTGTGATTTGGATGTTGTAATTTCAATTTGATCGCCATTATGGAGAGGTGTTCTGAGGGGTGCCATGCGCCCATTAATTTTAACGCCAACACAGTGATTCCCAACTTCAGAGTGAATGGCATAGGCAAAATCAATGGGTGTAGCACCTCTGGGCAGGGGGATCAACTCGCCCGCAGGCGTAAAGCAAAATACCTGATCCTGAAACATTTCCAGCTTAGTATGTTCAAGGAATTCTTCGGGTCCTGAAGCATGTTCCAAAATCTCCAGCAAGCTTTTAAGCCAAGGATAATCCATTTTACTGCTTTTGACGCCTTCTTTATATTGCCAGTGAGCGGCAACTCCGTATTCTGCAATCTGGTGCATTCCATAAGTGCGAATTTGGATCTCAATACGTTGTTTATGGGGACCAATAACGCTGGTGTGAAGAGATTGATAATTATTGGGCTTGGGTGTTGAGATAAAATCTTTGAATCGTCCTGGCACGACAGGATAGGCATTATGAATAATGCCCAGCGCTTGATAACATTCAGCAACATTATCCACAAGAAGACGGAAGGCCATAATGTCTGAAAGTTGCTCGAAAGCAACATTTTTGCGACGCATTTTATTCCAAATGGAATAAGGAGACTTGACGCGTCCTGCAATGTTAACGCTCAGGTTATTTTCTTTAAAAAGCTCTCCAAGCTCTGTGATAATGTTCTCAACAATATTGCGTCCGCCTTCTTGTTCAAGATAGTGAAGTCTCGTTAGAATTGATTCGCGGGCATCATTATTAAGTTCTTTAAAAGCAAGGTCATCCAATTCATCCTTAAAGTGATGGATACCAATGCGTTCTGCAAGCGGCGCATAAATCTCAAGAGTTTCACGGGCGATTCTCTTTCTCTTTTCTTCCGAAGTAAAATAGCTGAGGGTGCGCATATTATGAACGCGGTCTGCAAGTTTTATCAATAAAACGCGCAGATCATTTGACATGGCCAATACAAGTTTACGAAAATTTTCTGCCTGTTTTGTGGAATTTGATTGCAGCTCAAGTTGGGTTAATTTCGTTACTCCGTTGACCAAGTTTGCAATTTCATGGCCAAATAACTTACGAATTTCGTCCAGAGTTGCCGTTGTATCTTCGACGGTATCATGAAGCAGGGCTGTGATAATGGTCGCATCATCCAGTTTCATCTCAGCCAATATGTTGGCAACTTCTAAAGGATGTGAGAAATAAAGATCGCCAGAAGCACGCTTTTGTGCGCCATGAGCCCGCATTGAGAAAACGTAAGCGCGATTAAGAGCTTCCTCATCTGCGGTAGGATCATATGATTTAACTTTTTCAACGAGTTCAAACTGCCGAATCATGGCAAATTTTACCTACTTTTCAACGTGCTCCCTCAAAAGATAAATGAGAATAAAGATACCAAAACATATCCTTCTCAGAAGGTGGTTAAAAAGAAAATTCTATTTTAAAACTATATATCTTAACCGTAATGGTATCAGGTTATTCTGCTTCAGGCGATGGATTTTCTTCTTTTGCGAATTCTTCTTCCACTTCAAATTCTTCCTCGCCCTCTATGGTCATTTCATCGAGTTCTGCGGTTTGATCAGTGAAGTAAGAATTGGTTTCCTGTGCGAAAAGTTCCGCAAATTCTTCTTCCTGAGGTTCGGCTTCTACGTGGCGTCGAAACCCATTGACAGTGGCTTCCATCAAATTTTCGGCAACAACGTGTCCTTCTGCAATTTCGCGTAACGCAACGACAGGATTTTTATCGTTATCCCTTTCTACAGTCAGGGGTGAGCCGGCTGAAATCTGGCGGGTGCGTTGAGCAGCACAAATAACCAGGTCAAAACGATTGGGAATTTTAAGACTACAATCTTCAACTGTAACACGTGCCATAGAAATCTTCTCTCTTGATGCTTAGCCTTGACGAGCTTTAAAACGGGGATTCATTTTGTTAATGACGTAATTCCGTCCTTTCCGACGAATGACGCGGCATGCTTTATGACGTAACTTCACAGATTTCAATGAATTAACGACTTTCATTATAGAGAACTCCATTCCAAATTATCGTGTATCTATGCGCTATGACCTGTCGTTTGTCAAGAAAGATATTCAAGTATCTTGAAAGAAGGATATTCCCTGAATCACAGGGGTTGCATCGGATGATTGGGGGTGTTTTTGTACGCGGGGGAATTTCAGGATTTTGTTAAAATTTATCATAGATTGTTGCAACTCTCTTCTTGTTCTGGCAAGGTCAATTTCATGCTGTCTTCTCCTTTCTTTTTGAGGAAGAGAGTGTGGCTTTAAAAAAATAAATCTAGAATTAGGGAAAAAATATGGAACTTACGAGCTTTGTATTAATATGCGCTTCTCTGGCATTGCTGTACGGAATTTATGCTGGAAGACAAGTTTTTGCATCGTCAATGGGAAATCCCCGCATGATTGAAATTGCCGAAGCCATTCAAGTGGGCGCAAAAGCATATCTTAACCGTCAATATCAGGCGATTGGTATTGTTGGCATTCTTGTGGCTTCCTTTTTGACCTGGATTTTGGGACGGCATGTAGGCATAGGGTTTATCTTTGGCGCTATTCTTTCAGGTTTGGCAGGTTATATCGGGATGAATGTTTCTGTCAGGGCAAATGTGAGAACAGCCGAAGCGGCGCGCTCCGGCATTCATTATGCTCTGGATATCGCTTTCAAGGGTGGCGCCATCACCGGTATGTTGGTCGTTGGGCTGGGACTGATGGGTGTGACCAGTTACTACATGTATCTCAAACAGATGGATATCGATCAAAGAAGCCTACTTGAGGCGCTTGTTGCTTTAAGTTTTGGGGCTTCTCTTATTTCTATCTTTGCACGATTGGGCGGCGGAATTTTTACCAAGGGCGCTGATGTGGGTGCAGATCTTGTAGGCAAGATCGAAGCCGGCATTCCTGAGGATGATCCTCGCAATCCAGCGGTTATTGCTGATAATGTGGGAGATAATGTGGGTGATTGTGCTGGAATGGCCGCCGACCTTTTTGAAACCTATGTGATTACGATTGTCGCAACAATGCTTCTTGCAACGATCTTTAGTCCGCCTGAATTGATGGATACCTTTGTCCTTTATCCTCTTCTGATCGGGGGAGTGTGCATCATTGGCTCTATTATCGGGACTTTTGCTGTGAAGCTGGGCAGCGATCAAAACATTATGAAAGCTCTTTACAAGGGGTTGATTGTCTGTTCGATCATTTCTGCAGGCTTGATTGTTGCAGTGACGTCGCAACTGATTGGTTTTCACGAAGAGATTGACATGGGGGGAACAGTTGTAACTGGAGTGAAGCTTCTGATTTGTGCGCTGACGGGGCTGTCTGTCACCGGTTTGCTTGTGTGGATTACAGAATATTATACGTCCACGCGCTATCACCCTGTTCAAAGTATTGCATCCGCTTCACAGACAGGACATGCCACGAATATTATCCAGGGGTTAGCCGTTTCTATGGAAGCGTGTGCCTTGCCTGTTCTGGTGATTTGTGCGGGAATCCTTGTGGCGCACATGAATGCAGGTCTTTATGGAATTGCCATTGCGGCGACTTCCATGTTGGCATTGGCAGGAATAATCGTAGCCCTGGACGCTTATGGCCCTATCACGGATAATGCAGGGGGAATTGCGGAAATGGCTGAACTTCCCGCAGATGTCCGCAAGATCACAGATGCTCTGGATGCCGTAGGAAATACAACAAAAGCCGTTACAAAAGGATATGCTATAGGTTCAGCGGCATTGGCGTCTCTTGTTTTGTTTGCAGCCTATACCGAAGATCTCAAGCATTATTTTCCTGACCTTTCTATTCAATTTCATCTGAGCGACCCTTTTGTTGTTGTCGGGTTATTTGTGGGGGGTCTGATCCCTTATCTTTTTGGAGCTATGGGAATGATGGCTGTGGGGCGTGCGGGGGGACAGGTTGTGGTTGAAGTGCGCCGGCAATTCCGTGAGATCAAGGGTATTATGGAAGGAAAGGCAAAACCTGATTATGGAACCGCTGTTGACCTTTTGACGAAGACAGCTATCAAAGAGATGATCTTGCCTTCGCTTTTGCCTGTTTTAGCGCCTGTGGTTCTTTGGTATTCCATTCGATTGATTGCCAATGAGACGGCGGCCTTTACGGCTTTGGGGGCTATGTTATTGGGAACCATTGTCACGGGTCTTTTTGTGGCGATTTCCATGACATCGGGCGGTGGTGCCTGGGACAATGCCAAAAAGTATATTGAAGATGGTCATTTTGGCGGGAAAGGCTCAGAAGCCCATAAGGCGGCTGTGACGGGAGATACGGTCGGAGATCCTTACAAGGATACGGCAGGACCTGCCATCAACCCCATGATCAAGATCATTAATATCGTGGCGTTGCTGTTGCTGGCGATGTTGGCTCATAATCATTGATATTTGAAGCGCAGAGATTAGAAGAGAAATTTTTCTGATCTCTGCGCTTTCAGAATTTTCAGGAAGCGCTTTCTTTCATTAATCCTTCTGCTTTGCGGTCACTTAAATGACAAGCTTATATCATAGAATCAATCTTTATATGGAAACCCTCACAGCGCTTCGATGTAATCATTCTATAAAGCAATTTTATCAATCTCTTGGAAATAAAGGAAGCGGGCAAAGGTTGTCAGCTTGTATGCATAAACTCTTGGAGATTCTGAATGGACGCTTATATGGTCACCTGAATGGATTAGCTGTGTATTAAAATTCTTCTAGTGAGTCAGTGAGAAATTGTTTAAATAAAGTCTCTTATTAAGCTTTATTTAAAAAAGGATTTTTCTTATAATTGTTTATTATGAGATGAAAGATCATAACTTTACCTTAAAAAGAGGCATTGAGAATGGTGAAATAAGTGAGGAAAGAATTAATAAGGTTACAGAATTCAACAGGATAATTTTAAACAAATTTATAAAAAAGAGAGGATTTATACTTTATGCGTTCTATGTTGGTTGTTGAGCAAGAAACAGACATTTTGTATGCTTTTTCTGAGAAAAAGCTCGATCCTCTGACTGAAAAAGAAATAAATCTTTTTTTTCAAGAAGGCTATGTTATTCGTAGAAATGTATTTGAGTCTCAAGAAATTGAGAACAGTGCAAAATGTATTGATGCTTTAGTTGAGAGAGCAAAAATATTATTCAAAAAACTTCAGGATCAAGATTATTTTCCTACCCAACCAGATGAATGCTTTCTCCAGGACGGCACCCCTTTTCAGGTTGTTAATGTTATGGGAAGCGTAGGCTATCATTTTGATATCAGTGAAAATAATGGCAATACATCAACTCGTATTGTGATTGGGAAGACAACTGATGGTAATATGTCTATTCACCGATTTATTTGGGCAGGTGGATTAGAACCTCCCCTTCTCGAGGGGTCAAGGAAATTTTTTAAGTCGGTTTCTCAATTACTGGGTTGCAACAAGGCAGACTGGATCATTAACTCTATCCATTCTAAAATAGATTCTGAACTCAAATTTGATTGGCATCAAGATGTGAAAAATAGAAAGCACTTTGACCCTGACTGGGAGAAGTGGACCAATAATGGAAAAGGGAGTTATGTTGTGGCCATTACTGCTTTAACAAAGGCTGATGAAAGTAACGGGGGACTCTGGGGAGTACCCGGGATGTCAGGAGATCTTTATCTTGAAAACATTAAAGACTTTGCAATCTTAAAAGAAAAAGCTCACCTTGATAAAGCTCTTCCTCTTAATCTAAATCCTGGCGACACTATTTGGATGCATCCTTACTTCGTGCATGGAAGCTGCTCGAATGAATCGGGGGAGCCGAGAATTCTGCTTATCAACGGTTTTTCTTATATCGATGATGAAACAGGCTTGCACGCCAACACAAAACCTTACCCTGGGAAAGGTAGTGCGCAAGAAGTAACGTTAAAGGAATGAGAATTAAAGCAAAAACATATTCTATAGTGTCAAAAGGCACTTCTCTGAATGTTTGGATTGTTTCAATGAAAGAAGAGTGATCATACTGACAGGCAGAAACAAGCAAGCTGATCAAAACAAACACTGCATATTTTATTATTATCCCTTACCTTAATTTTTTGAAAAAATCCCTGAGCAAATTCTGGCATTCGTGGGCGCGCAAGCCACCAATAATTTCGGGAGAGTGATGGCAGGTCGGCTGAGTGAAAAGACGGGGGCCATGGTCAATGGCTCCGCCCTTGGGATCATAGGCTCCGAAAAAGAGGCTCTGGATGCGGGCAAAAGCTATGGCTTGGGCGCACATGGCGCATGGTTCAAGAGTCACATACATGGCGCAGTTTGTCAGATAGGCTGTTTGCAGAATTTGACTTGCTTGACGGAGCGCCAGAATTTCTGCGTGTGCCGTAGGATCGTGGGTTGTTTCAACAAGATTATGGGTGGCAGCAATAATTCTGTTATCCTGAACAATGACAGCACCCACAGGGACTTCTTCTTTCACGAAAGCCTTTCGTGCCTGTTCCAGCGCTTTGCCCATGGGATCAATGCAGAAGGAAGGGATGGACATTTTCCTATAAATCTCTCAGAATTCGCCTATATCCTTTAAACCTTAATCATAGGGGAACTTCAATGAAAAAGAGCGGAAAAAGAACTGAAACAGATTCTTTTGGAACGATTGACGTCGATGCAGACTGTTATTGGGGTGCGCAGACAGAACGATCTCTTCATCACTTTAAAATTGGGAACGAGCGTATGCCTGTCGCTCTTATCCGGGCTTTTGGCCTGCAAAAATGCGTGGCAGCGAAAGTGAATATGTCTCTGGGGCTTTTGGATGACACCCTGGGACAAGCCATTGTCCAGGCTGCAACTGAAGTAATGGAAGGAAGGTGGACAGAGCATTTTCCCCTTGTCGTCTGGCAGACAGGTTCAGGAACGCAAACCAATATGAATGCCAATGAGGTGATTGCTAATCGTGCCATTGAAATTTTAGGGGGAGAGCTGGGGACAAAAAAGCCTGTTCATCCCAATAATCACGTTAACATGGGGCAATCTTCCAATGATTCTTTTCCGACGGTGATGCACATAGCCGCTGTTCAAGAAGTTCATGACCACCTTTTGCCCGCGCTTCAGAAACTTCATTCGTCCCTTCAATCCAAATCAGAAGAATTTGCATCCATTGTAAAAATTGGGCGTACCCATTTGCAGGATGCTACACCTTTAACGCTGGGACAGGAATTTAGCGGCTATGTAGCGCAAATTGAGCTGGGCATAGAGCGAGTTCACAAGGCATTACCACACCTTTACGCTCTGGCACAGGGCGGAACGGCTGTGGGAACAGGTCTCAATGCCCATCCCCGCTTTGCTGAGCTTTTTGCTCAGGAAATTGCAAAAATCACGGGGCTTCCCTTTAAATCAGCGGTGAATAAATTTGAGGCGCTGGCTGCGCACGATGCTCTGGTTGAATTTTCAGGAGTGTTGAATGTGTTGGCGGTTTCCTTTATGAAAATCGCCAATGATCTAAGGCTGTTGGGGTCAGGTCCCCGTTGTGGTATCGGGGAGATTTCCTTGCCGGAGAATGAACCGGGTTCTTCTATTATGCCGGGGAAGGTTAATCCAACCCAGGCTGAGGCTATGACCATGGTGGCTGCGCAGGTGATGGGAAACCATGTAACGGTCAGTATTGCGGGTTCCAATGGTCATTTTGAACTGAATGTTTTCAAGCCTGTGATCATTTATAATGTACTACAGTCTGTGAGTCTGTTGGCAGATGTCGCAGAAAGTTTCCGAATTTATTGCGTGGAAGGCATTCAGGCGAATCCAGACCGAATTGCCAAACTGTTAAATGAATCATTGATGCTTGTGACAGCCCTTAATTCCCACATAGGATATGACAACGCAGCAAAAATTGCTCAAAAAGCCCATGCAGAAGGGACAAGCCTGAAAGAAGCTGCCTCAATGTTAGGGCTTGTTACCGCTCAGCAATTTGATGATTGGGTTAAGCCAGAGAAAATGATCTGAGCCAGAAAACTCTTATTTCTAAAGGTTGTATTGTTTTCCAATATTTATTTCTTTCAGAAAATCATGATCATGGGAGACAGTAATCAAGGCGCTTGGAAAAGATTGAAGCACTTGAATGACATGAGCGCGTGTCTCCAAATCAAGATTATTTGTCATTTCATCCAAAATAAGCAGTTTGGGTGTTTTTGCTGCAATTTGCGCAAGCGACAGTCGTGCTTTTTCTCCACCGGAAAGAGTGTGGACAAGAGCATCGACCTCTTCATTTTTGCGGAATAAAAAGTCATTCAGGAATCGTCTTATCTCAGCAGGAGACCACGAAGTCTTCAAATGATGGATTGTTTCAAAGACAGTCTTGTGAGGATCAAGCGTTCCATAATGTTGATCCAGATAGCCAATATGTTCCTGCTTTGGAATTATCCAGTCTCCCGTTCTATTAATATCGGGTACCCCAAGGATCGCCTTGAGAAGCGTAGATTTTCCAGAACCATTATCACCGATAATTGCGAGACGTTCCTGATATCCAAGAGATAAATTAATGTTTTGCAAGAGAGGAGATTGTCCATAACCACAAGAACCGTCATGAATGGAAACAAGTGTTTTCGAGCTACCATGTGTTGCTTCAAGAGAAAATTTGGGGTGAATGACTTCTGGAATATAGACGTTGTCTAACTGCTGAAAAATGTTGTCCTTTTCATTGCCAATTCTCTTTCTGTTTTTGTTGCTTGTTGATTGCCCTCGACCCTGAGCACTGCGGAGAGCCATTTTATCATCGGCATATTTCTTTTCTCCATACAATTTTCTTTTTTTAGCTCGCTCCTGTTCTCGCATAAGATCCTGGTGTGTCTGTTTTTTATGCCGTTCCAGTTGCTTCAATTTTTCTTCCAGGGCTTTTTCCTGTTTATGCCAATAATAAAAATAATCATCGTAGGTTCCAGAAAAGATATGAATGCGACCTTTGGGATCAATATGCCAGAAAGTGTCAATGCAAGTTTGCAGAAGTTCAACATCATGAGATACAATAATCAATGCTCTATTGTAATTGCAGAGCATTCGCATCAGTGAGCGGCGATGGTTTGAATCCAGGTGATTGGTTGGCTCATCAAGACAAAGGATAGAAGGTTTTTCTTTTAATGCTTGATTCAGGGCGTGTTGAAATTTCTGACCGCCGCTGAATCTATTCATTTCTTCAATCATTTGAGGGACATAGCCAAAGGTCGTACCACCTGAAGTATAAATTTTTCCCTCTGAAGGTTCTTGTCGACCTTGAAGAATATCCAACAGTGTGGTTTTCCCACTTCCATTACGTCCTATAAGGGCAATTTTATTTCCTTCATAGATGTGGGCATTAAAACCTGTAAAGAGTGTTTTGTGAGGAAGGACGACGCTGATGTCCTTTATAAGAAGCAATTGATGGGTCATAAGAATCTCGCACAGAAAAAGAAGAGGTAAAACAGGCACTGAAAGAATCAGGCTGTACATTTGCCTCATCAAAGAGGCTTTATTGCGAGATTTTCTTCATTGGACGAATAATTCCTTTAATCAATAAGTAAAATATAGTAACTCTTGGTATCATGTCAAGATTTACCACAATTCACACTCTTTTACTTTGTGCCAAAGAAAAACTTGATAAAGCGGGTATCGATGGTGGATGGCGTGATGCCCGCCTGCTTCTGGCAAGTGTTCTGGACGTGCGACCTGATTATCTTATCGCGCACTCTGAAGCAGGAGTGTCTCTTCACAAGATTGAGCACTTTTATCAATATCTTGAGCGGCGTCTCAAACGTGAACCGGTATCCCGTATTTTGGGGACTCGTGAGTTCTGGAGTTTACCCTTTAAAATCTCTCCTGCAACACTTGATCCTCGTCCTGATAGCGAAACCCTTATTGAAGCTGTCTTGAAAGATTATCCCGACCATTGTGTTCCGCTGAAGATTCTGGATTTGGGGACAGGCTCAGGCTGTCTTTTGTTGACCCTTTTAAAAGAGTATCCTGAGGCTTATGGAATCGGCATTGATATCAGTCTTGATGCTCTTTTAACGGCTCGGGAAAATGCAGTTAATTTACAAGTCTGTGATCGAGTCAACTTTGTGCAGAGTTCTTGGGGAAAAGGATTGAAGGGATCTTTTGATGTGCTGGTTTCAAATCCCCCTTATATCCCTATTTTCGAGATCGACAACCTTGATCCTGAAGTCAAACTCTATGAACCTTTAAATGCTCTGGATGGGGGAGAGAGCGGCCTGGATTGTTACCACATGCTTGCTCTGCAGTTTTCATTGTTCAGTCATAGGGGAACTCGTCTATATCTTGAAATCGGACAGGGGCAGGAAAATGCTGTTGAGAAAATCATGAAAGAAGCCGGGTATGTTTGTGCTACATGGCATCGCGATCTTGCAGGCATCAAAAGATGCGGTGTTTTCTCTTTTTCTGGTGGTGTCTCATAAAAGGAATGAAATATGAACCGTCTATGCCAAAGCGAGTCCAGGAAATTTTGCAGATGCTTGAGGGTTTTATTAAATCCCTTAGCTGATCAGGAATCTGATAAAATATTTTCAGAAGGCATATTGAGTACCTGAACGACTTCTGAGCGATATTCACGACGGTACATAACGATGACAACCCATCCTGTGGCAATGATAAAAAGCCAAGGATCAATAAACCAAGCGAGAACGGCAATCGCAAAATAGAAACTACGCAGTCCACGATTCATATGCTTGGCGGCCAACGTACAAATAATAGCTGCCCTGCGTGCAGTGGGCAGAAACTGCTCGGGAGAACCTTTTGGTGTGGGCATTGCTCCCAATAAAACGGCGCTATAATTAAATTGTCGCAAGGCCCATGTAAATTTAAAGAAAGCATAGACAAATAAAAAAATGAGAACAAAAACCTTTGAATTCCACGTATGTTGATCCATCTCGCAGGAAAAGGGGAGATTGCTGACAATTTCCAGCGCTTTTTCTGATGAAATTAGAGCTGCCAAAAGTCCGGCAATAATAAGGATCGAGGTAGATGCTAAAAAAGAGACACTGCTTTGAAGGTTAGCGAGGATATTGATATCCAGCACGCGATTGTCTCGACTTAAGGAAGTCACCATCCATTGAATACGATAGAGGTGCATTCGCGCCCGAAGGCTTCGTGTGCTTTTGACAAGGTTATCGTTGACAATATTATAGCCGTACCAACAAAAAATAAACCAGACAAGGGCAATCAAATCAACATAAGATATTGAAAGGGGAAAATTGGGAACAGTGATTAATTTTGCGGATGGCATCATTTTTTAATGAGGGTCACAATCATTCGAAACACTTGGCGCAAAGACTGAAATGTATTATAGAGAATAACTGGCATATTAAAACATTTTTTTAATAAGAAGCATAAAATTAATTGGAGACCTAATGTCGAAGGAAGATTTAATTGAATTTAATGGCGTTGTCATGGAAGTTCTTTCCAATGCAATGTTTCGTGTGAAACTGGATAACGACCATATTATTCTTGCTCATACATCGGGACGTATGCGGAAAAATCGTATTCGTGTTCTTGCGGGCGATCGTGTGACTGTGGAAATGACACCGTATGATTTGACAAAAGGCCGTGTTATTTTTCGAGAGAAATAGAAATTATTTCCTCTAACCCTTTCCTTTAATGAAGACCTTAATGATCTTTCCCCCAATCTATATTACAAAAGGTGTGTCAGATTCTGAAAATCTGGAAAACCGCTTGCATCAAGATGGTTTTCAAAAGATTTCTCTTGTTGAAAGACAGCTTGCTTTTCAAGGCGAAAGTTTGCAGGATTATATAAAGCGTTTTTTAAGGCAAACTTCTGAAAATAGTATTTCCCTTCTCTATACTGTGGGGTGTGGTCAGCGTGTTCTTGGTATTCCGTCTACCTGTCATGAGGCGAAGACGATGCTTCATTTGCTTTCTGGGCGAAGACATCAAATATGGGTCTGTTTTTCCTTTAAATCTCGGGGGAAAATATACTCCAAAACAGTCATGACACGCATCAGTTTTAAAAGATTGGCAGAGGCTGAAATAAAAAGCTATCTGGACTTGAATGAATGGCAAGGTCGATCTGGGGGATATAATCCCCTTGGCAAAGCAGCTTCTTTTATAAAATCTGTTAATGGTTCTCCTACAGTTCTTTCAGGTTTGCCAGAATTTGAGTGGACTTCTTTTATTCAGGGCAGAAAATTTTAGAATGTCTTTTGATGAGATGTATATTCTTGAAAAATTAAATGCGGTTTTTTTAACGTATCTGGCAGAAGGAGAAGTTAAAAGCCTCATCCTTACCTTGCTTGATGATAAGGTGCGTTCCGGAGACATTTATCAGGGGCGTGTTCAACGTTTGGAAGGCACGCGTATCTGGGTGGATATTGGTCATGCCAAGCCTGCTCTTTTAGCGAAGCCCCACAAAATCCTGAATGTTGGAGAACTTGTGTGTGTTCAAATTGAACGTATACCACTGGGACAAAAAGGGGCACAGGTCACACAAACATCTTCTAAAATCGCTGAGAGCTTTTCCAAAGTAGGGCAAATTCACGTTGCTCCTGAAGAATGGCTTTCCTACTTGATGAAACAAGAAAATTCTTTAAAGATCGTGACGAACACAGAAAGAGTTTTTCGTCACGTCAGAGCTCTGAACACCTTACATCATATCACTCTGAAATCCGATTTAAAGGTTCCTGACAAAATTTCAATGGCATGGCAATCTCTTCTGGAACCAGCTGTTCAAATACCGGGTGGGGGGTGGATTTTTATAGAAGAAGGAGAAACGCTAACGGCGATTGATGTCAACACAGGGGGGGGAGAATTTATTTCTCCTGATTTAAAGGATGATCGTGCGTGGCTCAAGTTTAACCAGCGCGCAGCGGATGTCATTCAGGATCAGCTGCAACTACGCCAAATTGGGGGATTGATAGTGATTGACTTTCCAAGATTGCAGGAGAAAAAAAATCAGCATGTGCTTTATGATACCATGATAAAATTTAATGTGTCTCGCTCCCAAGTTCTGGGATTTACGCGGGCAGGTCTTTTTGAGATAACACGCGAGAAAAAATGTAACTCTTTACCACGAAGATTGCAGGAAATTATAGGAAAAAATGATGAATTCTCTTTCTAAACCCGACCTTCTTAAAGATAGGAAAAAGTGTCTTATCTGTCATAGGGCAGTAGACATTCAATTCAGACCATTTTGTTCTAAACGTTGTCAACACATTGATTTGGGGAAGTGGTTTTCAGGCGTTTATAGCATTCCTTCTGAAGAAATAGAACCTGTTTCAGAAGAGGAAGAAAACTAAATTTATCACTAGGTATTGCCACTTTTCATACAAATCCAAAGGTGAAGAAGTCGATAAGAGAATGTTTTCTGATTATATTTAAGGTTTCCCTTGGCTTAATTCATAGAGCGCTCGGTCTGACATGACCCCCAACACCGAAGCTAATTCAAGGATACGCATTCCGTACATAACCTCTTCTTTTGTCAGGAGAGGAAGGAATTCGGCTAATTCAAAAATAACATTCGAATGATCCCCATCCTTATTGATTTTATGATGCAAGGCATATCCTTTTGCAGCCTGAGGTTTTGTGGATTTTTCCAAAACATCGGCTAAAGGGTCACTTTCGGCAATCGTCACACCCTCAAAATACCCCACCATCAAGGTAAAGGCGAGAGGAGAAGTTTGGGCAGCGTTTTTGAACAATTCCATAACTAATACTGTCGTATCAAAGGGAGAAATTGTATTGACGTCGTCGCATCCCAACTCTTTCAGGGAAGCTACCATGAGTCGATCATGTCCATGCTCTTCATCCATAAACTTTTTTATAACACTCTCCGCTGCTGAAAATTTCTGTAGGGCAGGTCCAGAGCATTTTTCAAAACAGTTAGTCACGTAATGGGTCTGGCGAAGCAGGATTTTCATTGTGTCAAAGAAAAGCGACTCTTTATTTTCGCGCAGCTTGTCAAGCTGTTGAGGTAGAGCAGCCCTGACCTGTCCTGTTATACTTTCTGTTTCCAGTCTTTTGCCAATAAGATAGCTTACAGTGCTGAGTGGATCATAATAGTCGCTATTTTGAATCTGCGCGGCTTTTGACATTTCCTCTGCTGACCAGCTCCATACATCCGGCAATAAAGCTGGAATATGTTGCTGTAAAGACGAGTTAATGCTTTTAATCAGACTACGGGGAGTTACAAGATCAAAAGCAAGAAATTCTTCGGGCATTAAACCTTCCCGTGAAGGAATTTCTTCTATAGGTCGGGCTTTATAATAACTCACCGGATATTCCCTGAGATTTTCAAGAAACTTCTGTGTCAGAGCATGGGTAGGGTCTGATTTCAGTTTTTCTACAGCTTGTGTAATCCACTCTTTCTGCTCTTCTTCAATTTCTATTTCAAGAGAAAGCCATGGAAGATTTAGGGAAAGCATTGACGTTAGGGGAATCCATTGTACGGATAAAGGCTCATGAGGAATATATTGTATCATTTTTGCAACCTGTTGAATTTTATTCTTTTTTGATTATATGGCAAAAAATATGAAGCATCAAGATATAATTAAAAATTTTTTGCTAATCAGGCATGATTTTTATTTAAAATATTTTGATAGATTATTGATTTTATGCTTTATTTATGAGGCATGACCAAGAAAAAAATTAAAATACTTTGACTATTTTTGAATCAAAAACTATGCTTTGGCAAATTAATGAACATAGAGACAAAAATGGCAAAATTTTTTCACTTTCTTTCAGTCAATAAGATTTGGGCTGTTTTATTAGTAGAATTTTTTGAAAGATTTTCTTTTTTTGGAGTGCGTTGTATTCTTCTTTTGTACATGACCCAGCATTTTTCATTTCATGATCGTGATTCCTTTAGTATGTATTCAATTTTTATGGCTTTAACATATGCGACATCCTTGATGGGTGCTTTTATTTCTGACTACAGTCTGGGATACAAACGTTCTATTATCCTGGGAAGTGTTTTAATGAGTATAGGGTATGGTTGCCTTTGTTTACCTTTCCTGTCTGCTTTTTATGTTGGGCTTTCATTTATTATTGTTGGGTCGGGTTTATTTAAGCCCAATGTAACGTCTCTTTTGGGATATTTATGTTCGACTCTAGATAACCAAAGAGAAACGATTTTTACTCTTTTCTATACCGTTATTAATATTTCTGCCGCTTTATCAGCTCTTATTTGTGGTTATATAAGTCAGGTCTATGGATGGCAATGGTCCTTTGTGCTTTCTTTTGCGGCTATGAGTACAGGAATGCTTATATTTGTCAGGACAGAAAAAAACATTCCATCCTCTTCTCAAGGAAATAGAAAAGAAGACCATGCAACGAGGATAAGCAAACGTGAAGTTTGGTGTATCATTCTGATGTTTTTAACTGTATTGCCTACTTATTACACTCTTTTAACTCGATATTTTCTTAACTATATTATGCCTTTTTTGGGAACTTTAACCCTTATTTTTTCTGCTGTTATATTTTATCAAGCAAGTCGAGAAGAAAGGAAAAATTTGCTTGCCATCTTCATTGTAATGAGTATCAGCATATGCTTCTTTGCTCTTGATGAACAAGGTGCAAGCTCTATCGCACTATTTTCTGCCAGAAACGTTGATCGCACTTTTCTGGGCATGAGCATCGCAGTTGGTCAGCTTCAGGCAATCACACCTTTGTTGATTATAGTCTTGGGTCCTCTTTTGGCATGCATATGGCATTCTTTGAGAAACAAGAAAGGTAACTCTCTTTCTCCTCTCAAAATCGCTGCTGGTCTTATGTTTTTGGGGATAGGATTTGGATGCTTGGTAACGGGGACTTTCTTCACTGGAAATAAGGGTCAAGTCTCTCTTTTTTGGGTTGTACTGACGTATGTTTGCCATGTTATTGGAGAACTTTTGGTCTCTCCTGTAGGGCTTTCTACGGTGACAAAGCTTGCGCCTCGTCGTGTCAATAGTATTGTCGTCAGTTTTTGGTTTATTGTCTTATCATTTGGGAATTATTTATCAGGATTTGTTGCAAATTTTGCTTCTCTCTCCTACTCGAACAGGGACGCAATCCCTGCGGAAATAAGTTTGTCTATTTACCGTCAGGCCTTTATAAAAATGGGCATTTTATCTCTTATACTGAGCATATTTGTTTTTATGTTAATGCCCTTCATAAAATCATTCTTTATCAGAAAAGAATTTCAGCCTTAAACAGGTTTTATCGGGTGATGTAATTTATTTGCATTTATCAGAAGTTTACGGTATCACCTGAGAAGTTATCTTTTCCTTCAGTGGATTATAACTAAGGTTTTCCTGATAATAACCTTACATCATATAAGTGGGGAGAAAAGTTCATGCTAGAGAGTCCGTTAATTTTTCAGGCTTGTTTGGGGATTCTTGTTTTTTTTATATTTCCAGTAGCGCTTAGTGAAAATCGCCGAAGAATTGATTATAAATTCGTTGTTCTTGGTCTTGCCGTTCAGATATTTTTAGCTGTTGTGATTACAAAAATTGCGTTTGTACAAAGTAGTTTTTTGTGGGTCAGCGAAGGCATTAATAAATTAAAATGTGCCACATGCGAGGGAACGAAATTTGTTTTTGGGTATCTGGGGGGAGGGGACGTTCCCTTTTTAATGAAAGAAGGAGCCAGTCCCTTTATTTTTGCTTTTCAACCTCTTCCCATGGTGATGGTAGTCAGTGCAATTTCAATGCTGTTGTTTCATTGGAGAATTCTTCCAATTATTGTACGTGGCTTTTCCTGGGCTTTACGCAAAACACTGAACATTGGTGGTGCATTAGGTGTTTGTGCTGCTGCCAAGGTTTTTTTGGGTCAAACAGAAGCTCCCTTGCTGATTAGACCTTATCTGTCCCAATTTACCCGTAGTGAATTATTTACTGTGATGACGGCAGGGATGGCAACGACCTCAGCGTCGATCATGATCCTTTATGGGCAAATTCTTGAAAATACGATCCAAAATCCCATCTCTCATATTTTAACCGCTTCTATTATCAGTATTCCCGCAGCCATTACGATTTCCCGTATTATGATTCCCCAGACAGGAGAAGATACTTCCGGAGAATTGGTTCTCCCCTATCACTTTTCAGGAGCGATGGATGCTGTTTCTCAGGGGGCGAGCGATGGCATGAAATTATTCCTAAACATTATTGCGATGTTAATCGTTGCTCTTGCTCTTGTGGCGATTGCAAATTATATCCTGGGTACATTCCCTGATTTTAATAATGAAGCCGTTACCTTACAGCGTCTTTTGGGATTTTTTATGGCACCTGTGACCTGGCTTATGGGAATTCCATGGGAAGAAGCGAAGGCAGCAGGAAATCTCCTTGGAACAAAAACTATTTTGAATGAAGTTGTGGCTTTTATTGATCTTTCCAATTTAAAGTCAGCCTTGAGTCCCCATACGAATCTGATCATGACTTATGCATTGTGTGGCTTTGCAAATTTAAGCAGCATAGGCATTCAAATTGGTGGATTGGGTACAATGGTACCGGAACGTCGTGCGGAAATCATTTCTCTTGGATTCCGGGCTTTGATTGCCGGGACAATTGCAAGCTGTTTAAGTGGGACAATTATGGGACTTTTGTTCTGGATGAATTAGGAAGAAGAGAGAAGAGGGGCAATCTCGTTCGCTCCTCATTGGATGCTCTTTAGAAACCTTTTATTCAGTCCCCTTGATTTGTGAGGATTGAGCTGGGATAAAATTTTTATTTTTTGCTTGAACTTAAGACATAAATTCGTTAGTAATCCCAAGGTGAAGTTTCTAGAGAAAAGCGCCCTTAGCTCAATTGGATAGAGCATCTGACTACGGATCAGAAGGCTAGGAGTTCGAATCTTCTCGGGCGCGCCAACCTCTTTCTTACAAACCATTATATTATAAGCTCTCATCTGGAGAATTCGGTATCTTTTAAGAATGGTTGTTAGCCTGCCTATGACGGTAGCTAAAATTTCTCATTCTATTGCAGGAAACTCTTAAAGTAAGTCCTTGTTTTTAGAGAGTTGGGTATAAATGGAGGAAGTCTGTTTTGTTCCAATAATATGAAAAATGCTCCTCTTAAATTTCCTTGAGAGAAGCCTTTAATTGTAACTATAGCTAACAACATATAAAACGGTCATATTTTATTATCCTGAAATAATTGCTCGATAGAACACCTTTTTTTGCGTCTAATTGCTTTTGCTTGTGCCCATTTATGCTCGATGGGATTAAAGTCTGGAGAATAAGGAGGCAGATACAGCACGATATGCCCTGCCTCAGCAATTGCTTTTTGCATCGCTTTTCCCTTATGAAAGGTGGCATTATCCAAAATAAGGACGCTTTTAGGAGGCAGTTTCGGAAGTAAATCGTCAATGATCCATTGTGTAAACACCTCGGTATTAATCGAGAAGCAGAACAAGCTCACGGTCAATAGCAGACCTTGGAATAAGGCGCCGATGACATTCGTTCGTCCCTTTGCTCCCCAATCATGAATCCCCTCACATCTCTTTCCTTTTGGAGAATAACCATGAGTGCGTGGCATATGGTGTGCAAATCCAGATTCATCAAGAGAAATGATAGGATGCCCTGCTTCTTCATAAGCTTTCAGCTCTTGACAAAAAGTAGCACGCTTTTCTGGATCGGCCTTGGGATGTTTGAGCGTTTTTTTTATAGGTCACATTCAAGCGTTTTAAAGCGTGCCATATCCCCATAGAGCTCACACCAAGACGTTCTGCTCTCTCGTACTGATAAGCATCAGGATAAAGCTGTATAGCTAAAAACCTTTAAAATGGTTATATTATGGATAATTTTTAAGAGGATTATTCCATGACCTATTCATTAGATTTTAGACTTCGTGTTTTATCTGTAAAAAAGAAGAAAAATTTGAGTTTTGCTGAAACGGCGGATCTCTTTGGTGTTGGAGTGACCAGTCTTGTCAGATGGGTCAAGAAGCCTGAGCCTCAGACACATCGTCATAAACCAGCCACTAAGCTTAATATGGATGCCCTTAAAGAAGATATACAGCTTTATCCTGATGCTTATCAGTACGAGAGAGCAGAACGTCTTGGTGTGAGCTCTATGGGGATATGGCACGCTTTAAAACGCTTGAATGTGACCTATAAAAAAAACGCTCAAACATCCCAAGGCCGATCCAGAAAAGCGTGCTACTTTTTGTCAAGAGCTGAAAGCTTATGAAGAAGCAGGGCATCCTATCATTTCTCTTGATGAATCTGGATTTGCACACCATATGCCACGCACTCATGGTTATTCTCCAAAAGGAAAGAGATGTGAGGGGATTCATGATTGGGGAGCAAAGGGACGAACGAATGTCATCGGCGCCTTATTCCAAGGTCTGCTATTGACCGTGAGCTTGTTCTGCTTCTCGATTAATACCGAGGTGTTTACACAATGGATCATTGACGATTTACTTCCGAAACTGCCTCCTAAAAGCGTCCTTATTTTGGATAATGCCACCTTTCATAAGGGAAAAGCGATGCAAAAAGCAATTGCTGAGGCAGGGCATATCGTGCTGTATCTGCCTCCTTATTCTCCAGACTTTAATCCCATCGAGCATAAATGGGCACAAGCAAAAGCAATTAGACGCAAAAAAAGGTGTTCTATCGAGCAATTATTTCAGGATAATAAAATATGACCGTTTTATATGTTGTTAGCTATATATCTTCTTTAAGGGCATCCATATTAAGCTTAGTGGCTGGTTTATGACGATGTGTCTGAGGCTCAGGCTTCTTGACCCATCCGACGAGACTGGTCACTCCAACACCAAAGAGATCCGCCGTTTCAGCAAAACTCAAATTTTTCTTCTTTTTTACAGATAAAACACGAAGTCTAAAATCTAATGAATAGGTCATGGAATAATCCTCTTAAAAATTATCCATAATATAACCATTTTAAAGGTTTTTAGCTATATGTTCGACTTTAAGGATGATTAATCCATAGCATTCAAAAAGTCTTCCATCGCTGTTAATTTTTTCATCATATCCTCACTAGAAGTCGTTTCGGTTATTTGCGTAGAAAAGTCATTTAATTTTGTAATATTGCTTGAGGTCATAGACGGAGCTTGCGATGTATCAAGCGCTGCGTTCAATTTTCTCAGGGACTTGCTTAAATCATCAGCAGTTTGCAGCAATGTCTTTATTTGAGAAGGGTTTGTAGGAGCAGGCGCTTTTATTGCATTACCTTTTTGTGCCCCAATTGTTAATTTTCCCCGTTCTGAAATAGGCTTTACTGAGACCCATAACTTGATGGCTTCCACAGTTTGGAGATCTTTTTGAATGATAGACTTTAGCTGTTGTTTCTGAGCCATGGTCAGTGCAGGAACCGTGGAAGCGGAACAACTTCTATCGGCAATCGCTTTGAGGATGCCTTCCAAGTTTTCACGTTTGGTTGTACATACCATGGCATAGGTGTTTGCATGTTTCACTTTAATGCTTTGTTCAACAGCAGATGGTGCGCCAAGTATACCTGCTCCTCCAATGTTTTTTGCGATGATGTTATAACATTCAGACTGATCAAAATCCCTGTTTCTGCCGCACGCTGTAACAGCAAATTCAGCAAAGTCGTGATTATCGCAATTTTTTCCTATAGTGAGACCAACCCTTTCGCGAAAAATCCCCCCTTTTTTACAAAGAGCAGACTGTCCATCTTTATTAATTATTTCAACAACCCGTTCTGCCAGAGGGTGGATAGCAGAGGCGTTTTGGTATCCACCTATAAAAATACTGCTGTATAGTACAATGTTGAACATGTTTTTTTGAAGCTGCTTCATGATGTTTTCCCTGTATTTTTATTAAAGATAATAACATTCAAAGCATAAAAAAATTCACCTTGTATTACAAGTTATTATTATATTGACCATCAAATGATTGTGAATTCCTTGATCGTGTTTTACTTAGAAAATCTTGGGGATTATTGTCGTCTTGCGAGGAAAAACGTCTATTCTTCCCAGGGAAAAACAAGCCAGGTACTTTGTTCTACTTCAATCCCAAACGTGTCGAGTATGTCTTTTCCCTTAGGTTTTGCATAAACCGCGGCATAATGGGCTTTTGGCAGCATCGTTCGTACAGTGCGCAAAGTACGGCCGCTGTCTACCAAATCATCCAGGACAATTAAACCCTTTCCTTCTTCCTTATTCTCTCCGTTAAGGGTCTTTAAAATTTGTAAGTCAGCCTGAGATTCATTATTGTCGTAACTTGAGATACAAATTGTATCAATAAAGCGAATATTGAGTTCACGGGCCATAATAGCAGCAGGGACAAGTCCGCCTCGCGTAATAGCAATGATTCCTTTCCATTGCTCGGGGTCTTTAAAATGTTCAGCAAGCCTTCGTGTATCGCGGTGAAAATCCAGCCAACTGACGTGCAAATAATGGTTGCTCATGAGGTTTTATTCTCCCAATTTCAAAATAATATCGCCCACCTTATCATTTTGATGAGTCTTCTCCAAGATTTATCATTTTGGCTTTTGCCCAATATGCCTATCGTAATTTGAAGGCAGGGCATTAGAAAGAAGCAACCCTACACTATTATATACTCAGCTCTTTTATTGTTTTTCAGGAAGCTTGTTTTTCTGATTCACTGGTCAAAAATATTTTCTGGGTAGTTGTTGAAAATTCGATATTTCGTTCGTTAAAAAGTTTTTGAATGCGCAGGTTAAATTCTCGTCCTACGACCCAACGATGCTTATCGGGAACCGTTTTGATGCGTGCCATCATCACCACTCCATAGTCGGCAAAGCGATCCAACCCCATAATCTCTACATCACCGAGAATATAATTCTTAAAGTCTGCATCTTCATGAATCTGCTGGCCAACTTCCTTAATCGCTTCAATGACGGGCTCCATATCCTGTTCAAAAGGCAAAAGAAGTTCAACAACATAATAGCTGAAATTTTTTGTCATATTGGTCACACGATTAATAGTGCTGAAGGGAATTGTGTGAAGGTCTCCGGCTGTATCTCTCAGTTTAACAGTTCTTAAAGAGAGAGTTTCTACTGTTCCTTTTTGCGTATCAATCTGGACGATATCTCCTACATTCATTGTATCTTCAATAAGAATAAAAATACCTGTAATAAAGTCCTTGACAAGGGATTGGCTGCCAAAGCTGAAGGCGATACCAATTACACCAAGACCTGCCAATAAGGGCGTTACATCCAGCTTGAGTTCTGAGAAAGCCATAATGACAAAAATTCCTAAAATAAATCCCCGTGCAATAATCTGGACGAGAGGCATCATCGTAGCAAGACGTTGACGACGGGCGCGATTTTTATGAGCCATAACTTCATTTTTAAAGATCTGTTGAATCAGATACTCGTTCGCCTCCCATACAAAAACACCAATAACGGCGATGAAAAATATATTAAGAAGTGTTGTAAAAACGGGTTTAACTCCGTCGGAAAACAAGAAATCAACAGTTTCAAGATCCCAAATTTTGAATGCGCCGTATAAGGCTGTAATAATAATGAAAACACCAAGAATAAGAGAAGTAAAAATACCGTAAAATCGATGGCGTGAGGCCATATGAGGAAATGAGGTGACAACCTTGTCCATCATGCCATAACTCATGACAGGCATTTTCAGCACTAGCAAATAGGCGATCGCAACCAAAAAAGCAGTCGCGCCAAATGAAACAACAACTTCTTTCATATTATTAATGGTTTGAAAGTAAATCGTTAATCCAAAAACAAAGAGGTAAACCAGAACCCATACATGCCAGGTTTTTGCAGCTTTTGAAGAAAGCCCTGTTTCTTCCTTGTCTTCGTTTTCAGAAAGAAGCCAAAGTCGTACACGATCCTTGACTCTCACGACAAAAATAGATGCAACAATGCACTGTATGAGAAGCATTGTCTTGATAATGGCCGCATAAAAGACAGGCGAACCATCGATCATTGTGACAGTTTCTCCCATGCTCATGCCCAGGATTGTGATCGCTGTTATAAAGCGTAGGAAACGATAAATAAGTTTTCCAGTATCCTTGTTTAAATAGAAAACAGTAACCAATTTTTGTTTATAATAAAAAAGAGTTCTCAAGACGTGAAGGACAACCAGGTAGAAGACCAAATTCACAATTGTTAGTTCCAGAATAAGTCCAGGCGTGGATGCAGAATCAACAAACGAGAGTCCTGTCAGCATGATAACAAATAGACATACGATAATGAGCGATTCAAAAATCCCCACATTGATTATGAGCCGTTTATGACTCAGGTGTTCCTTTCGGGCGTTCATGACAAAGAGGTGTCTGAGGGGCATATGAAGAGACTTCAAGCCAATATCGATGCCTATGGCTGTAATAATAATTCCCAAAATCCAATAACCTGTTGTCAGGATAGAAGACCTCAATTCCTCATTTTTCATGTATTTTGAAAGACGTTCCAATGCGTGTTGAACTTCATCAAAAAACTCGATGATTTTGGATGTCATTGAATGGAGACCATTTGAAATAGTAGAAAGTCCAAGCCCGCTAGATGGGCGATCCTGCGCCAATTGGTCTTCAGCTTTGGCAAGAGTCCGCAGATCATTGATTAAAAGCTGGCGTTCCTGTTTGCTTTCAAGATTCTTTATAAGAGTTTTCAGGGCATCCCGCTGAGATTTATCAAGCTTTCGACTGGCAGGTGGGGCTTCAGGAGTAGGCATTATTTCATAGTCAGAAGAAGCAGGTGCCTGAATAAAATTGACCTGACACATGACCAGAAAAAATAAGGCCAGAATTCGTACGCCACAAGCTTTCATTATGATAATCCCTGCATCCATGAAATTTTACTGTGAAGCAGGGAAAGGGCACTGAGGGCAGCCGTTTCAGCCCTAAGCACATTTTGTCCCAAAGAAACAAAAATGGCGTTGGGAAGACGATCCAGAAACTCGAATTCTTCTGGTGAGAAACCACCTTCCGGACCAATCACAACAGAATTCATGACATTCTCTCCCTGAAGAAGATCAAATAAATTTTGCCCTCCCGGGCGCTCATCGCATATCAAAAGCTCTTTTTCTCGATCCCATTGTGTCAGAAGTTTGTCCAGAAATAAAGGTTTATGAAGAAAAGGAACACTCATGCGCTCTGATTGTTCAGACGCTTCTCGTATAATAGAAAGATATCTCTCATGTCTGAAATCTCGTCCCTGTGTTCTCGTTGTCCACAGAGGATAAAAGTCTGTAACGCCCAACTCTGTTGCTTTTTCCATAAGAAAACCAAGAGGGCCTGCTTTAAGAGGTGAAAACAAAAGAGCAACAGGAAAATCATCTTTTTGGGAACGCACAAGTTCTTTGACGTTAACATTCGTTTGTTTCTTTGTCGTCTGGGCGACCTCAGCGACCCATTCTCCATCACGTCCATTGAAGATAAGAAAAGCGTCACCAGAGGTCAATCTCAATACATTTCCCAGATAATGAGATTCTCTCAGGTCTAAAGACAGTCTTTGTCCCTGAAAAAGTTCTGATTCAACAAAAAGGCGTGCAAGTTTGCGAGGCATAGCTCATTTTAAACGCAAATTATAAATTAACAAAGGACAATGATTCTGGCAGAATTGTCTTATGAAAAAAGAATTAGAATCGATTCAGGATAGCGCAACGATCATCCCGTCAACTCGAGAGCTTTTTATGGGCTTTCTTTCCTTGTCTCTCTCTGCTTTTGGGGGGGCTCTTCCTGTGGCGCATCGCATCCTTGTTGTTCGTCGAAAGTGGTTGACGTCAGAGGATTTTTTTGAGGTTCTTGCCTTATGTCAACTATTGCCAGGCCCTAATGTTCTTAATATGGCTGTCATTATAGGATCTCGTTATCATAAAGTAAGGGGCGCTTTTTTTGCAGTCTCAGGTTTAATGGCGTTGCCTATGCTGATTGTGATTGGGTTTGCCCACCTTTACACTGTTTTTAAAAACGAGTCCCTCTTACGAGATATATTAGGAGGGGTCAACCCTGCGGCTACGGGTCTTATGTTTGCCATGGTCTTGCAGATGATGTCTTCTTTTTTTAAAATTGAGTGGCCTTTTTTTAGAAAAGAATCTGTTTACCCCCTCGTTTTTATGCTGCTTTCTTTTGTAGGCGTTGGAGTTTTTCATCTTTCCCTGTTATGGGTTTTGTTAGTTCTGGCGCCCTTGAATGTCGCCCGCATTTGGTGGAAATATAAAAATGAAAATAAGTAGCCCGCTCACTATTCTTGGCATTCACTTTTTCTTGCTTTCTTTTCTTGCTTTTGGGGGTGCAAATAGCGCTATTCCAGAAATGCACCGGTTGATGGTTTACGAATATCGCTGGATGTCAGAAGAACAATTTGCCGATCTCTTCGCGATCTCACGGGCAACACCTGGCCCCAATGTTTTAATTTCAACGCTTTTAGGATGGTATGTTGCGCATTTCTGGGGAGCATTAGTGACTACTTTGGCAATCTGTCTGCCATCCTCTGTGATTGCCTACTGCGTGGGACATCTCTGGAAGCGGTTCAACTACAACCCTTGGCTTCAGATTATCAAAGAGGGATTATTTCCTATCGTTTTGGGTTTTGTAGCTGCGGCTGTCCTTATTTTAATTCAAATCTCAGACCATTCATGGGTGGCTTTCCTGATAACGGGAACAACGGCAGTTCTTTCCTATAAAACACAGATGCATCCTTTATGGCTTTTGGGGGGAGCGATGATTCTGGGTGTTCTTGGATGGGTATAGAATTTTTTTCATAAGGGTTGGCAGCGCCATTTTTGGGAAGTCTTCTGGTTTAACCCAGAAAGAATCCGGTGGTAACCAGGGAGAATCCTCAAGAACTGAACCATAGCAAACCCGAACCCTGAAATTAAAATGTGTGAAAACGTGGGTGACTTCCTTTATCTTTTCTTTCCACATGCATCTCAGAGGACAAGAGGTAAGAGCCTCTTCAAGAGGATAATCTTCATTACGCCAGGGTGTTGTCGGCACGGCAATCATTCCTCCCAGAAGTCCTTTTTCCTGTCTTCTGCCCAGTAGGATAGAGCCGTCTGCGTGGCTTATCACAAAAGCAACCGCATAACGGGTGGGTTTCACAGCCTTAGGTTTTTTTTCAGGCAATGCTTCAGCAATACCTTGTTGAAATCCTTGACAGGACTTCTGCCAGGGACACAGAAAACACTGGGGATTGCGGGGCGTGCAAATTGTCGCTCCCAAATCCATAAGCGCTTGGGCAAAATCTCCCCTGCGGTAAGAGGGAGTCAGAGTTTGTGCCAGGGAAAAAATTCTTTTCATTCCGGAAGGAAGAGGTTCCTGAATCGCAAATAATCTTGAAAGGACACGGATGACGTTTCCATCCACAGGTGTGATTTTTTCTTCAAAAGCGATGGTGGCAATAGCCGCGGCTGTATAAGGACCAATACCGGGTAACTTGCTTAAAAGAGCAGATGTGCGAGGAAACTTTCCGTCATATGAGGCAACAATTTGTTGGGCGCATTTATACATATTGCGCGCTCGTGCATAATAACCCAACCCCTGCCAAGCGTGCAGGATATCATCCAGAGAAGCCCCTGCAAAATCTTCAATCGTGGGCCATTTTTTAAGAAAGTTTTCGAAATAGGGTTTGACCGTCACCACGGTTGTTTGCTGAAGCATTATTTCAGAAAGCCAGACATGATAGGGCGTTGGATGAGGTTTTCCTTTGACGCGCCAAGGCAAATTTCGCCCCATTTGGTCATACCATCTCAGAAGGGAAGCTGTTAAGATGTCAGAATTAATATCAGTTTGGTCCATAGGGATAAGGTAGCTAAATGTCACGTCCACAACAAGTTTTTTCAGGACCGCGCCCCCTTGCAAAAATGATGACCTATATCCTGAAACCCGCCTTACGCAGTCGCTCTGCCCATGAAGCTACGCTGATGCTTGATTGGATTAAGATTATCAAGCCTGACCTTGCGCAAAGATGTTACCCAGAAAGATTAATCTTTGCCCGTGGGCAGAAGGAAGAAGGAACGCTTGTCATTGCTGCAGATTCAGGTTCAAGTCTTCTTATTCAGCACAGTGAGCCGCTTTTGATCGATTGTATCAACGCTTATTTTGGTTATAAAATAGTAGGGAAAATTAAAATAAGGCACACCAGAATTTCTTTTGGGAAAAAGGAAAAAAGTTTTGTAAAAGAAATGCCTGTTAAAGAGAATCCAGATGATCCTTTATTTGACTCTATCAACGACCCTGAATTAAAAGCAGCTCTGGGGCGTCTGAAAGCTGTCTATTATTCAAAAATCTCAAAAACAGGATAATCTCTCTTGAAATCTGGTTTGTTTCAATTGCAGTCTGACTTTCAACCGGCGGGGGATCAGCCCCAGGCCATTGAGGCATTATTGCAAGGGCTTCAGCAGGGGGAAAAAAATCAGGTTTTGCTGGGCGTGACGGGGTCAGGAAAAACCTTCACAATGGCTCACGTCATTCAAAAATTGAAGCGACCTGCGCTGATTATGGCGCCTAACAAAACTCTTGCGGCTCAGTTATATGGAGAGATGAAAGAATTCTTTCCTTCTAATGCGGTCGAATATTTTGTTTCGTATTATGACTATTATCAACCCGAAGCCTATGTGCCGCGCACGGATACCTTCATTGAAAAAGAAGCGACGATCAATGAGCAAATCGATCGTATGCGACATTCAGCAACGCGGTCGCTGCTTGAGCGGCAGGACGTTATCATCGTTGCCAGTGTTTCCTGTATTTATGGTATTGGTGCTGTAGAAGATTATGCAAGGATGACCATTTCCCTTAAAATGGGTTGTCAAATTCCTCTCCTGGAACTTCTCAAGAAATTTGTGGAACTTCAATATAAACGCAATGACATAAGTTTCCATCGCGGGACATTTCGCGTCAGTGGAGATACTCTTGAAATTTTTCCGTCTCACCTGGAAGACCGCGCCTGGCGACTTTCTTTTTTTGGAGATGAACTGGAAGAAATTCATGAAATTGATCCCCTGACAGGAGAAAAAATCAGAGGGCTGGACGATATTACAATCTTCCCCAATAGTCATTATGTGACGCCAAAGCCTACCATGCAACAAGCCATCAAGCTGATTCGCCATGAACTGAAAGAACGTCTGGAAGAGCTGGAAGGACAAAACCGGCTTTTGGAAGCGCAACGACTAAGACAGCGGACGACATTTGATCTTGAGATGCTTGAAGCCACGGGAATGTGCGCTGGTATTGAAAATTATTCGCGTTTCCTGACAGCCCGCGCGCCTGGCGAACCGCCCCCAACTCTTTTTGAATATCTTCCCCAAAACGCGTTGCTGATTGTAGATGAAAGTCATGTCTCAGTTCCCCAGATCAGGGGAATGTACAAGGGAGATGCTGTGCGAAAGAATACACTGGCAGAATATGGCTTTCGCTTGCCCTCATGCCGTGATAATCGTCCCCTGAAATTTGAGGAATGGGAGATCATGCGTCCCCAAACAGTTTTTGTTTCAGCAACCCCAAGTCCATGGGAGCTTGAACAAACAACAGGGATCTTTGTTGAACAAATCATTCGACCTACAGGATTGATCGACCCTGTGTGTTTGGTACGTCCTACCCAATATCAAATTGATGATCTGATTACCGAGTGTTCTGAAACCGCGCGACAGGGATATCGGGTGTTGGTAACCACACTCACCAAAAAAATGGCGGAAGCCCTGACAGAATACCTGACAGAGGCAGGTCTGAAAACCCGCTATGTGCATTCAGACATTGATACGCTTGAACGCATTGAAATTATCCGCGATCTGAGACTGGGCGTTTTTGATATTCTGGTCGGCATCAACTTGCTGCGTGAGGGGCTTGATATCCCTGAATGTGCGCTTGTGGCGATTCTGGATGCGGATAAGGAAGGCTATCTGCGGTCACGTACATCCCTCATTCAGACCATCGGAAGGGCGGCGCGCAATGTGGACGGCCGCGCGATCCTGTACGCTGATAAAATAACCGACTCTATGAAAGCTGCTCTGGAAGAAACCCATCGTCGTTGCGAAAAGCAACAAGCCTATAATGCGGCTCATGGCATTACACCTGAATCTGTTAAAAAATCCATTGCGGATATCCTGATCAGCGTTTATGAAAAAGATCATGTAACAGTTAAAATTGAAGAGGATAAAACGGCTCATTTAACGGGGAAAAAGCTTGTGGCCTATAAAGTTGCTCTGGAAAAGCGAATGCTGAAAGCAGCTAGCAACCTTGAATTTGAAGAAGCAGCACGGCTGCGGGATGAGCTGCGCGACTTGGAAGCGAGAGAATTAGGTGTAGATGAGCCGTATTAATGAGAATTAGTGCTATTGTCAGCTTAGTTTACTGGACTGGACGCGAAATAGGATTAACTTTTTTTCTAATTTGAAATGTAGATTTCTGACTAATTTTCGGCAGAGCTGCTTTTTGTATTCTGGAAGGCAGACTTGCCTTGCGGTACGACATGACGATTTTACGAAATGCAGGTAAGGCTTTTACCATTTCATGTTCGCTAACAGACATAAGAACAATCAGGATGACTTTGTCTTTTTCGCGAATATAAGCCACACTTTCATGAGATTTTCCCTTATCTCCCTTGAAAGTACAGACCGGAACCTGGAGTCCCTGCGATGTTCGAAGCTGATAACGGGACGTTAAAATAACGTCAGGGACTCGTTTCTTCTGGATACCAAGATCAGTGTCAACATCGGCTGAAATTTGATACAGATTTTTAAAAATCCTCGGATGAAAATTGATACACCTGAGATAAAAAAATAAGGGTTCAATTCGTCATTATTTTTTCTTCCTCCTTTTTCGTTTGAGTAAAATTAATTACTCCCGCTTTCTGTTTATTTCTCAATCTGAAGCTTTCTCCCTGAATATGGATAATGCTGCTATGATGGAGCAACCGATCCAATAAAGCGGCTGTTAAGGCCGCATCATTTCCGAGAGCATGATGCCATTGTCCGAAGGGAAGATTGCTGGTGATGATCAAACTGCTTTTTTCATAGCGTTTGGCAATCACTTGAAAAAGGAGATTGGCTTGTTCTCTTTTGAAGGAAAGGTACCCCAATTCATCAACAATGAGCAAACGATAGCCGCTTATCGTTCTTTTAAAAAAGTGATCCAGTTTTTGTTGACGTGCTGCAACGTCTAGTTGAAGCATCAGATCAGAGGCTGTGATAAAGCGAGTTTTGATTCCTGCTTGTGTTGCCAGATATCCTAAAGCAATAGCAATATGTGTTTTGCCCACACCACTTGGACCAAGAAGCAAAATATTCTCACACCGATCGACAAAAGACAGCGACCTTAATTCTTCAATGGCTGTTTTTTTAATACTCCCCGCAAAAGAATAATCAAAATCATCTAAAGTTTTGATCGCGGGAAATCCTGCTATCTTTGTAAGAATACGTTGACTTCGACGTTGCCGTTCTTTGATCTCCGCTTCTAAAAGCTTTTCTAAAAAATCTGTATATCTTACCTGATTTTTAACGGCATCCTGAGCGAGATCAGAATATCCTTGAGCAACAGAGATCAGTTTAAGAGAATCGCACATCTCTTGGAGACGTTGATATTGTAAGTTCATGCTGCCTCCAGAATTCTGTCGTAAACAGGAAGAGGATGCTGAAGGGGGTTGTGAGGAGCCCATTCAGGAGCTTTAATCTCTGGCTCTTTAACACAACGAGCTAATGAAACATCTCCTCGATAAGGAAGCCCAAGAGGCTGCAAAGTCGAACGTTCTCTTTCTAACCTTTCAAGAGGAACCTCTTTTGTGGTGCCGTGAACACGCTGATTAGCTGTTTCTTTTAACCACTTTAAAACTTCCATATTAGCGGTTTGAACATCGAGTGTTAGACCTGCACTTTTAAGCCGAGAAGCAAGAGGGTTATAAAAGCTGTAACGCAAGTAACGATTAAATCTCTCTACTTTTCCTTTCGTCTTGGCGCGATAAGGACGACACACTTTCAGTTGAAATCCATGATGCTTGGCAAAATCTAACATCCCAGAATTAAAGCGATGCTTCCCTAAACCATAGGCATCTCTTGCCAGAATAACAGTCTTCATATTGTCATAAAGGGCTTGAGAGGGGATACCGCCAAAATAATCAAATGCATCTTCATGGCATTGAAGTAATGTCGATAATTTCTCATTCTCCACAAAGCAGACATAGCTGACCCGACTATAACCAAGGGTTGCGACAAAAGCGGATAGAGGGTTTTTCCCTTTTCGAAATTCAATCCAATCCATCTGCATTTGTGCGCCTGGTTCTGTTTCAAATCTAACGACTTCCTCACAGACCACAGGGGTTAAAGAATTCAGATATAACCTTAATTGTGTCACGCCACCCCTATATCCTTGATCGCGTATCTCCCGTAGCAAAACCGTTGCAGGAAGACAAAAAGGGCGAGCCTGTTTGACCCTTTCTTGCAAATAAGGTTTATATGGATCAAGTTTAGTCTCAACCGTTTTTCTCTTCTTATAAAAAGGTCTGCCTTCATGTTGGAGATATTTACGAACTGTATTCACGGCCATACCAACCTCATGAGCGATCCTTCTTAGACTCTTGCCTTGTCGGCGTAATATTTTTATTTCCATCGTTTGTTCCCACTGAATCATTATTCCTAAACTCCTTTGAAAAGGAGTTAATGCGTGGGTGTATCAAAATTCAACCGATGATCTGTATCATTTTACCTCCGGCGCTAACATCAGAAGCAATAAAATGTTCAAGAGGTTGATGAGCAAAAAAAAGATTTGATTCACTGACATACACAACACTGGTACAGTCGTCGATGAGTTGTCCATAAGGCATAGCTATAGCAAGCTTATTAGCGGGGATATTATAGTGCGCGTCCAGAGACCATCCTACAGGCGCATCCAGTTTAAAAGAAAAGTGCGATGCCTTGATCAGGGAAGACGCTGATACTCCTTGTCCAACAAGACAGAAAAATACTGTAATTTTTAAGAGATAACCCATATCTTTCTTTCATTTTTCATGAGCATATCATTAAAGTAACGCAAGGGGGAGTGCTTTAGGAAATTTGTAATTTTTCAGCGCGCTGGTTTAGTAGAGTGAGGTACTTTTTCTTCATGTTTTCAGATAAAAAGCTTATTTGAATAGTATTGAGCAAAATGGGTAGATTTTCTTTCAATTTTAAAAGGCAACCATCAACAATTTTATCTGGCAGCATAAGCGTAAGTTGTCCATAATTTCTGAAATCCTGAAGATCAAGTTTATTCTTTTTTCCACCCATTGGCAGTGCCATTTCTTCATGGGACGAAGGCAGTGCAATTGATGTATTCAAAAGGTCATAGGCAGGTGAAAGCTCAACTTTTCCCTTTCGAACAATAAGGGAAAAATTTTTCAGATGCATGTCTTCATTGCCAATCAAATAGGAAAACAGAATCCGATCAAATAATTTTTTCTTTTCGACTTGCGGATAGCTGCAAAATCTATCGATCACTTTTGCGACTTTCTCCATACTTGAATTATATTTTGTTTCTCGTGTTTCCTCAGTTAATTGAGCAAAATCTTCTACAGAGATGCGTGCGTCATGACCTTTGCGATCATATCGCTTGATAAAATAGGTTAGACTCTCATCACTACATTTAATGAGACCGTGTAAGGGAATTTCAATCCCTACTTGTGCGGCTAGAGTCATTGTCAGCGCTTCATTGGCAGGCAGTTCAGGGTAGAAAAGATGAGAGGGTTTGAGAATATAAGTTCCTCGCTGCTCAACAATTTCAAAAGTTTCGCGGGAAATATCAAGTCGGGCGCTGAGCTTTGGCTGGACTCCCTGAATGGACATTTTGGTTGTGCGTGCAAGCGCTTCCTGTTGCTGACGTTCTGCCGAATACGGAAAAAGCCTGAGATTTTTCAAACGGGGCGAAAGCCGTGCAAGTCCATGACGGCTATACAGATGCCCTTCAGGAATTTCCTGAAGAGTTATTAAACATCTGTCCATGAGGATATTCCTTCCACACTGACAGCCCCTACCATATCTTTTCCTACTGCGATAAGCTGGCCAAAGTAATCATCCCGATCAAGCTTGGCTTGCCTCAATAGGGCTTCAAGGTGATTCCCCTCAGGTAAAAGCCCATCAAAAAAAGGAGGAAAACGATCATAGATATAGGGTTCTGAGCGAACAGGCATGGTTAATGAAATAGAGGAGCCTTCATAATCGGGAAGATAAAGAAATTGATAGTGATATCCGCGTTTCAGTTCTGTCAGGATTCCTGCTTTTTGATGATTTACACAGACATGTGCGCTTCTTGGAGTAAAAGAATCATCTGTCATTTTCTATTTGTTCTTCTTTTTGATATGTATCAATGATCAACATCAGGTTTAATACGCGCAGTATCTTGACAATGGTAGAGAAGGTTGCTTCCTTTCCTTCCTCCAGGCGTTGTACAGAGGTGCGGCTGACTTCGGCTAGATCGGCAAGCTCTTGTTGTGTAAGGGGAATACGAGCTCTTTCTGTAGCAATAATTTTTCCCAATATTTCTAGGGTATGAAGAAAAACAGGTTTTCGTATCATCTTTTTGCTTTATATATCAATCAAAAATGACCAACTTTTTAATCCTATCGTGTTTTTTCAAGTTTGAAAAGGACTTTTGATTGATATATAAAGCAAAACATAACGTTCTTCTTTATAATATCTTTTTTTCCTTACCAAAAAGCAGAGATTTGCTTTACTCATCAGTCAGAAACAACTTTTATGATCAGAATATTTTAATTTCTTTTGAGTGTGAATAGCATGAGAGCGATAAATCTTGTATTTTTTACCTATATTCGCTACAAGATTTTGGGATAAGGGGATGGAAAAATATGATAAAGAAAATCCGTAAGGCTGTATTTCCTGTGGGCGGGTTGGGGACGCGTTTTCTGCCTGCAACGAAGGCAATGCCAAAAGAGATGCTACCTGTTGTGGATAAGCCCCTGATTCAATACGCCGTTGAGGAAGCTTTGGCTGCGGGCATTGAAGAGCTGATCTTTGTGACTGGGCGTGGAAAATCAGCCATTGAAGATCATTTTGACTATTCTTTCGAATTAGAAGAGACACTGAGAAAACGCGGCGTCAAGGTTGATTATATGACTTTGGGCGTTCCAAAGCTTTCTGCGGGCAATATTGCCTATACTCGCCAACAGGAGCCTTTAGGATTAGGACATGCTGTATGGTGTGCGCGTCATTTGATCGGAAATGAGCCTTTTGCGGTTTTGTTGGCAGATGATTTTATTCATAGTGAGAAACCATGCCTGCAACAGATGATTCAGAGCTATGAGCAGTACGGCGGCATCATGGTTGCTGTCATGAATGTTGATCGATCTCATGTGAGTCGTTATGGTATTGTGGATATTGCCCAAGAGCAAGGGGCGTTGGTTCAAGTCCGTGGTGTTGTAGAGAAACCTCATCCAGATAATGCGCCTTCCAACCTTGCCATTATTGGGCGTTATATTTTAGACCCGAAGGTCTTCGATTATTTGGATCTTCAAAAAAGTGGGGCGGGAGGAGAAATACAATTAACCGATGCTTTAAGCCATCTTATTTCGCAGGAACCTTTTTATGGTTTTCGCTTTGAGGGAAAACGTTATGACTGTGGTTCCAGAGAAGGCTTGTTGCTGGCAAGTTTAGCTGTGGCACTTGGTCGGGAAGATCTGGCAACGGATGTAATTTCTGGACTTGAATCTCTTTTGAAGGATTTTAGAGATACATTCCCCATGGCAGAAGGGAATTAAATTGTGAAAATAACAGTTATTGGCAGCGGCTATGTTGGGCTTGTCACAGGAACCTGTTTTGCAGAGTTTGGTTTTCATGTGACTTGTGTTGATAAAGACGAGAAAAAAATTTCTCAGTTAAACCAGGATATTATCCCCATTTACGAGCCAGGACTTAATGTAATGGTTGCTAACAATTTAGCAAAAGGACGGCTTGCTTTTACAACCAATGTGCATGCTTCTATAAGAGAGGCTGATGTTGTTTTTATTGCTGTGGGAACCCCCAGCCGTCGAGGTGGAGGACACGCAGATCTGTCTTATGTTTATTCAGTCGCTGAAGACATTGCTTCTGCCCTTGAAAAGTACACCGTGATTGTCACCAAATCCACTGTACCCGTGGGGACGGGACGAAAAGTGGAACAAATTATACGGCAAAAACGCCCACATGCAGAATTTGATGTTGTCTCCAATCCAGAATTCTTGCGGGAAGGTTCTGCCATTGAAGATTTTATGAAACCGGATCGCGTTGTGATTGGAGCAGAAACAGAACGTGCCACAGCTATTATGCGAGAGCTCTATCGTCCTCTTTCTTCTCCTGAAACGCCCCTTATTTTTACATCACGTGAGTCAGCAGAGCTTATTAAGTATGCTTCTAACGCGTTTTTATCAACGAAGATTGCTTTCATTAATGAAATTGCTGATTTGTGTGAAATATGCGGTGCGGATGTTCAGGCAGTTGCTCAGGGAATGGGACTTGATAAAAGAATTGGTGAACGGTTTTTAAACGCAGGACCTGGTTATGGGGGGTCGTGCTTTCCCAAAGATACTTTAGCGCTTATTCATACTGCGGATGATTATGGCATGAAGATCAGCATTGTTGATGCAGTTGTGGAAAGTAACAGTCAGCGAAAACAAGCCATGTCAGCAAAAGTTATGGCGGGATGTGGCGGAGACTTGAAAGAAAAGACCCTTTGTATTTTGGGCGTCACTTTTAAACCTGATACGGATGATATGCGAGACGCGCCCAGTCTGGATATTATTCCTTCCTTAATGAAGTCTGGGGCAAAGATTCACGTTTTTGATCCCCAGGGACAAAAAGAGGGACGCGAGATGTTGCCTTCGGAAGTAAAATGGTTTGAAGACCCTTACGATGCCATGACAGGAACAGACGCTGTAGTGATTCTGACAGAATGGAATGAGTTTCGGGCGCTCGATTTTGACCAGATGAAAAAGGTCTTGAAAAAGCCCTGCATGATCGATTTGCGTAATATCTATTTGCCATCTCATGTTCAGAAGCAGGGATTTGATTATCTTTCTATTGGGCGTTCCCCTGTTTATGGGTTCTCTCGCTCAAAAAAAACTGCATTAAGGGTTGTATGATGCATCATTATAGCCTTAACCCGAAAATTCTTCGCGAGTATGATATCCGGGGTGTCGTTGATAAAGAATTTGGGGTACATGATGCCTACTTAATTGGAAGAGGATATGGTACGATAGTCAAACGAGCAGGTGGAAACTCTATTGTTGTGGGATACGATGGCAGACTGACATCTGTTGAACTTGAAAAAGCATTGGTGCAAGGGCTGCAATCTACTGGACTTCATATTATACGTGTGGGGCTTGGCCCTTCTCCTATGACCTATTTTGCAAGTTTTCACTTGCAGACTGATGCTGCGATCATGGTCACCGGCTCTCATAATCCTGCTTCCTATAACGGTTTTAAGATGGTTCTTTTCAAAAAGTCCTATTTTGGAGAACAAATTAAAATCTTGGGAAAATTGATAGAAAAAGAAGACTTCGAGCCTGGTATTGGTACTCTTAAAAATTATTTGATAGAAGAAGCTTACATTGATTATTTGATCAGTGATTTTGAAACTCATTATAGCACGGCCAAAGCTCTTAAAGTGGTATGGGACGCAGGCAACGGGGCCACGGGAGAGATTATAAAAAAGCTTATTCAGAAGCTTCCCGGAGAACATATACTTCTGAACGCAGATATTGATGGAACTTTTCCAGCACATCACCCAGACCCTGTTGTCGCTGAAAATCTGCTTCAATTAATTGAAGCGGTTAAAGAGCATAAGGCAGATTTAGGCTTTGCTTTTGATGGAGATGGAGATCGTCTTGGTGTTATTGACAATCAAGGTCATATCATTTGGGGAGATCAGTTGCTTATCCTCTTATCTCACGAAGTATTAAAGGAATATCCTGGATCGACGATTATTGCTGACGTTAAAGCAAGTCAAACACTGTTTGATAAAATTGCAGAAATGGGTGGAGTTCCTCTCATGTGGCGAACAGGACACTCATTGATTAAGACAAAGATGGCAGAAACTAAAGCGCCTCTGGCGGGAGAAATGAGTGGGCATATCTTTTTTGCTGATCGTCATTTTGGGTTTGATGATGCCTTATATGCAGCTCTTCGGACGTTGGGCATTATCTCTACAGGAGAAGAAAAGCTGAGTGAGTGGTATCAGCGATTGCCTCATCCCTTGAATACACCTGAAATTCGTCTTGAATGTTCAGACTATGACAAATTTTCTGTTATTTCTCAGGTACAAGCAGCTTTGAAAAAGGCACAAACGCCCTTTATTGATATTGATGGCGTCAGAGTTGTTAGCCTTCATGGCTGGTGGCTTTTGCGTGCTTCCAATACGACAGAAGAACTTGTTGCGCGTGTGGAAGCTAACAGCGTTGAAAGTTTGGAAATTCTCAAGGAAGAATTGAGATATCACCTGGAAAAATTTTCAATTCCTGTTCCGGACTAGGAGGATGAGGATGCGTAAGGGGGGAACTCTTATCATACAGCCTTTTCCGGGTATTGGAGATATGATTTGGTATTTGCCTTATCTCAAAGCCATTGCACGAGAGGAAGGTCCTATTACCTTGTTGACTAAACCTCGTTCTTTGGCACGAGAGTTCTTGCTTGCTGACCCTGCGTTTCGTGACGTCCTCTACGCTGATCGCCGGTTGTTAAGCATGATCATTCCTGAATTAATTCGGCGTCGTTTTCAAAAATCGTGGATTTTACATTGGAGCGTAAGCTATGCTAGTTTGCCTTTTTTTGCACGGGTTCCTGAACGTGTAGGATTTGGGTATGGTCGTCAAAAATACTTTTTGACTTCTCAAAAAAATCTTCCTGAGCCTTCTCGAACCGCTCATCCCATCACCCAGCTGGAAATGGTGATGGAATTAGCGGGTTACTCTATAAAAAAAGAAGATCAGATTCCCCCACTTTGCCCGAAAGCTCACAAGAAAATCATAGAAAAGTTTTCTCATTTTCCAAAACCTTGGATCTATAGCTAAAAACCTTTAAAATGGTTATATTATGGATAATTTTTAAGAGGATTATTCCATGACCTATTCATTAGATTTTAGACTTCGTGTTTTATCTGTAAAAAAGAAGAAAAATTTGAGTTTTGCTGAAACGGCGGATCTCTTTGGTGTTGGAGTGACCAGTCTTGTCAGATGGGTCAAGAAGCCTGAGCCTCAGACACATCGTCATAAACCAGCCACTAAGCTTAATATGGATGCCCTTAAAGAAGATATACAGCTTTATCCTGATGCTTATCAGTACGAGAGAGCAGAACGTCTTGGTGTGAGCTCTATGGGGATATGGCACGCTTTAAAACGCTTGAATGTGACCTATAAAAAAAACGCTCAAACATCCCAAGGCCGATCCAGAAAAGCGTGCTACTTTTTGTCAAGAGCTGAAAGCTTATGAAGAAGCAGGGCATCCTATCATTTCTCTTGATGAATCTGGATTTGCACACCATATGCCACGCACTCATGGTTATTCTCCAAAAGGAAAGAGATGTGAGGGGATTCATGATTGGGGAGCAAAGGGACGAACGAATGTCATCGGCGCCTTATTCCAAGATCGGCTGAAATTTGATACAGATTTTTAAAAATCCTCGGATGAAAATTGATACACCTGAGATAAAAAATAAGGGTTCAATTCGTCATTATTTTTTCTTCCTCCTTTTTCGTTTGAGTAAAATTAATTACTCCCGCTTTCTGTTTATTTCTCAATCTGAAGCTTTCTCCCTGAATATGGATAATGCTGCTATGATGGAGCAACCGATCCAATAAAGCGGCTGTTAAGGCCGCATCATTTCCGAGAGCATGATGCCATTGTCCGAAGGGAAGATTGCTGGTGATGATCAAACTGCTTTTTTCATAGCGTTTGGCAATCACTTGAAAAAGGAGATTGGCTTGTTCTCTTTTGAAGGAAAGGTACCCCAATTCATCAACAATGAGCAAACGATAGCCGCTTATCGTTCTTTTAAAAAAGTGATCCAGTTTTTGTTGACGTGCTGCAACGTCTAGTTGAAGCATCAGATCAGAGGCTGTGATAAAGCGAGTTTTGATTCCTGCTTGTGTTGCCAGATATCCTAAAGCAATAGCAATATGTGTTTTGCCCACACCACTTGGACCAAGAAGCAAAATATTCTCACACCGATCGACAAAAGACAGCGACCTTAATTCTTCAATGGCTGTTTTTTTAATACTCCCCGCAAAAGAATAATCAAAATCATCTAAAGTTTTGATCGCGGGAAATCCTGCTATCTTTGTAAGAATACGTTGACTTCGACGTTGCCGTTCTTTGATCTCCGCTTCTAAAAGCTTTTCTAAAAAATCTGTATAACTTACCTGATTTTTAACGGCATCCTGAGCGAGATCAGAATATCCTTGAGCAACAGAGATCAGTTTAAGAGAATCGCACATCTCTTGGAGACGTTGATATTGTAAGTTCATGCTGCCTCCAGAATTCTGTCGTAAACAGAAAGAGGATGCTGAAGGGGGTTGTGAGGAGCCCATTCAGGAGCTTTAATCTCTGGCTCTTTAACACAACGAGCTAATGAAACATCTCCTCGATAAGGAAGCCCAAGAGGCTGCAAAGTCGAACGTTCTCTTTCTAACCTTTCAAGAGGAACCTCTTTTGTGGTGCCGTGAACACGCTGATTAGCTGTTTCTTTTAACCACTTTAAAACTTCCATATTAGCGGTTTGAACATCGAGTGTTAGACCTGCACTTTTAAGCCGAGAAGCAAGAGGGTTATAAAAGCTGTAACGCAAGTAACGATTAAATCTCTCTACTTTTCCTTTCGTCTTGGCGCGATAAGGACGACACACTTTCAGTTGAAATCCATGATGCTTGGCAAAATCTAACATCCCAGAATTAAAGCGATGCTTCCCTAAACCATAGGCATCTCTTGCCAGAATAACAGTCTTCATATTGTCATAAAGGGCTTGAGAGGGGATACCGCCAAAATAATCAAATGCATCTTCATGGCATTGAAGTAATGTCGATAATTTCTCATTCTCCACAAAGCAGACATAGCTGACCCGACTATAACCAAGGGTTGCGACAAAAGCGGATAGAGGGTTTTTCCCTTTTCGAAATTCAATCCAATCCATCTGCATTTGTGCGCCTGGTTCTGTTTCAAATCTAACGACTTCCTCACAGACCACAGGGGTTAAAGAATTCAGATATAACCTTAATTGTGTCACGCCACCCCTATAT
>BBVC01000015.1 GCA_001192655.1 Caedimonas varicaedens | reverse complement strand
TCGTGCCGATAACAGTCATATCAAGATTGGCTGATGCTGTTCCTCCATGGCCATCGCTGATCGTATAGGCAAAAATGTCATGAACCTGCTGTCCTTCTGCCAAAGATTGTACAGAAGGCAAGCTATTGTTAAGAGTATATTTATAAGTTCCATCCATATTGAGGTGGAGGATTCCGTAAGTTCCGGCAACATCCACGCCCACGTTTCCGGCCACTCCCTTGACAGAAATGACTTTTAAAACATCTCCCGCATCGGGATCGCTATCATTGCTTAAGATATTTCCCAAAAGAGGATTGGGTTTGGCGACAGTATTCGTATCTTCTTTCATTTGACCGCTGTCGTCCAGGGCTATAGGCGGTCTGTCTGTAATGACATGCAGAGCAGCGGTAGCACTATTACGACCTCCCAGCTGGTCATCAGCTGTGTATTGAATATTAATATCCACATTACCCAAAATATTATCAAATACATTATTCGTGCTGAGAGTAACCGTGCCGTCTGATTTGATCAGTAGTGTCGCATCTCCTGCTGCTGTGTGAAGGGTAAATTTGTCCATTTCTCCCATAAAAGGATCAAAAGCAACTTCGCTAATAGAAAGAACTTGAGAAGCTCCTGCACCAGAAACAGAGACATTTTGGATCTCACCTACAACTAAAACTTTTCCGGCGATATGATCACCAGGAAGGATATCATTAGAATTGCTTTTATCGGGATCACTGTCATTGCTCAAAATATTAAGACTCAGCGTATCCGCGACAGGGTTAACGCGTGACACAATGAGCGTACCACTGTCATTGACGACAACAGGGTTTAAATTGACGAGTAAGGTATTAAATCCCCGGATGGAAAGATCCATAAGTCCGACAGGGCTGCTCAAGCTGGTGTATAAGGAGAAATCGAACAGTTTACTTGTGCCCGCAAAATTGCTTGTAAATACAGGTTTAATGTTATTGAGAATAAAGTTCTCTTGCGCAATTGTATCCACAGCCAGGACAAGTGTATCCTGCCCGCCGCCTCCGAGATAGTAATCCGTACTTCCAATATTCTCTTTGATATTATGGACAAATACATCATTGCCGCTTCCACCCGCAACAAGATCATTTCCTATCCCGGGGTCTATAAAATCACCCTTGCTCCCGCCACTGAGGATGTCATTGCCTGATCCGCCATAAAGTCGATCAGAGCCTGCCCCTCCAAAAAGGATATCATTTCCGGCGCCGCCATAGAGAATATCATTTCCGGCGCCGCCATAGAGAATATCATTCCCCGCACCCCCATAAAGATAATCACTACCATTGCCTGCCAGCAGAATATCATCTCCACTAAACCCAAAAACGGCATTGTTGCCTTTAAGGCTTAATATCAAATCTGCTGTAGAAGTACCCGAAGCAATCATGTTTCCCAGAGAATCTTTAATTGTAATTACAGATTGAGCCATTTCTGCCTCCAAAAATAAATAGACCACACTATTATTTAATATTATACTTCATTTATTAATTATTAGTGTATATATAAAATATTTTACTATTTATAACTTTATATATAATGGCAATTAAATGACCGAAACCCATCGGTAATTTCAAATTATCTCTTATGAGGATAAACTATTCTGTGATTTCTAGGGTTCAGTCCCAACAAGCCTGCAAAGAGCCCTCTCAAAAAGAGAAATAACCTCATCCCAAAATCTCATCGTCAACTAGTCTAAGCTTGATAAGATGACAGTGTCTAAATCTCTGGAGAAGCTCGTAGCACTGGAACTGGTGAGACGCGTAGAACACGAAACTGATACGCGCGCTAAAAACGCATCTCTTACGAATAAGGGTAAAGCGCTCATCCACACCTTGGTGCCTATCGTCAAATTGAAGCTGAGTTTTTTGGGAAAATGCCACAGACAAACCAACACACCCTTATTCAGATTTTAGCCAAATTAACAGTTGCCGTTCATGTATGTTTATTCTGCTGGCAGCAGGCGATGATGCATTACTCCTGTTTTCTTTTATATCCATGACATAGGCGCTGTTCTTATAGAAAATCTAAGCTTTAGAATGGCGCGCCCGAAGGGATTCGAACCCCTGGCCTTTGCCTCCGGAGGGCAACGCTCTATCCAGCTGAGCTACGGGCGCCTGTAATGAATACTTTTTTATACCTGAATTACATTTAAGCGCAAGCTTATACCTTTTTTTCCAAAATTTGGAAATACCTTCCCTGCTTTCTAGTGCTGGCATTTTTTACAAAAGTAAGTCGATCGGTTAGCCTGAAGGATGCGCTCAATCACACTTTCCTGACAGTTCGGACAATTCTTTCCTTCCTGATTATAGACGGCGAACTGTTTTTGAAAAGAGCCAGCTTCTCCGTTGGTACGTTGATGATCTCGCAAAGTAGAACCTCCTGCAGCAATAGCCCTTTGCAAGATTTTTTTAATCGCTGAAACCAAAGCATCGCATTCATAGAGATTTAAATCTTTTGCCAATCGTTCGGGATGAATCTGTGCTTTGTGCAGCGCCTCGGAAACATAAATATTTCCAAGTCCGGCGATTATATGCTGATTGAGAAGCGCTGATTTAATCGAACTTTTTTTGTTTAAAAGGCTGTCTTTTAACGTAATTACACTAAAGTCCTCAGACAAGGGTTCAGGACCTATTTTATGGAAAAGAGATGTTGGCGTTGTCATCAGAACCATTGACCCAAAACGGCGCGGATCAAAAAAACGCATTTCTTTTCCTGACGTGAAGGTAAAAATAACATGTTCGTGTTTATGGCATAAGGTAGACTCAGCAGAAGAAAGAAGAGAAATACGTCCGGACATTCCTAAGTGAATCACGAGTGTATCAGAAGTTCCCTGAAACCCCACAAGAATATATTTGGCGCGACGCTGAAGAGAGGAAATTGTTAAATGTTCAAGATTTTTCTCAAAGGCAGGAGGGATGAGAAATCTCAGACGACGTTCTCTTACCTCTACTTTTTGAATTGTTTGCGTTAAAAGAGCTTGTCGCATTTCGCGACAAACAATTTCTACTTCAGGCAATTCAGGCACTTTGTTCCTCTCTTTTTCGGAACTTTTATTTTTTCTTACAACTGAAAGAATCAAACAATCCTGTTGTCACTGCGTATTCATGAGAACAGTCTCTTTCTTTTAAGTCTGTCTTATCCATCCCTCGTTCATCTGTGCGTGTAAAACTGACGCGAAATAGATCAGCACCTGCCCATGTTGAACAGGTAATATTGGCTTCGTCATAACCCACAGATTCTTGCTGGGTGAGATTTAAATTTGCTTCAGGCATAATAGCTCTGCGAAAAGAGGTAAATTTTATTGTTGATCCCTCAAATTTAACGCCTTTTAATTGAGCATCGTTAAATTTGCAATGCGTAATGATACAATAAGAAAAATTCGCATTTCCAAGGTTACATTCTGAAAAATCAATATTGTTAATCCGTTTGGGATTATCAACAGTTCCTGAGAAATTACCATTTTGAAAATTTGAGTTCACAAAAGATAGCGTCTCTTGAGCATCAAAGGATTGAGCGCGGAAATCATGATTGGGAAGATCCAGGGGATTAGAACGTTTTTGTGTATCCAGCATTTTCTGTAGACGTTCTATATCTCCCGCTTTGACTAAAGTTTGGTTACATAAAATAAATAATAAACACAAAAATAGTTGTTTGGATAAGTTCCCCATGAATCTCTCTTTTTAAAAATATGTAAAATGCTACAGTATTTCAACAGATTAAAAAATAGTATGTTGGTGGGCCCGGCAGGACTCGAACCTGCGACAACACCGTTATGAGCGGTGCGTTCTAACCAACTGAACTACAGGCCCCACAGGCTGAACCTTAGCGATTTTAGCATAAACGTCAAGTCTGATTCTTGTTATATTAAAACTTGTCGTAGATGCTAAAAGTGATTCAATTGGTTGACCTATTGACGGACACCCTGTAATTTTAAAAAAAACTTTTGGAGGTAAAGGGTATGAAGATCGGCGTATTAGGGGGAGCGGGACGCATGGGGCGACTTGTTATCCAAAAGGTTTTAGAAAATTCAGAAGCTCAATTGTCGGTTGTTGGCATTCATTATCAGAAATGTACGGGGCTTGATTTGCCAGATATACCGATCACAACTCATATTCAGAAAGTTTTTAGTCATTCGGACATCGTCATTGATTTTACAAAACCTGAGGCATTGCAGGATCACCTTGAATCGGCAATGGAATTAAAAAAACCAATGGTTATAGGAACCACAGGGCTTATTGATGCCCATCGCTGTTTGATAAAAGAAGCAGGAAAGCATATCCCCATTGTCTATGCGCCTAACATGAGCCTTGGGTTGGCGCTTATGACCAAGCTGACAGAACAGATGGCTGCAATTCTTGATACAAGTTTTGATATTGAAGTTTTGGAAGCGCATCATCGTTATAAGACCGATGCTCCTTCAGGAACAGCACTTGCCTTGGGAAACGCAGCCGCAAAGGGGAGAAATATTCCTTTTAGCGGAAATGCCTGTTTTGATCGAACACATCGCAGTTCGCCTCGTTTCAAGGATGAAATTGGATTTGCAGTTTTGCGAGGTGGCAATATTGCAGGTGATCATCAAGTATTTTTTATATCTGATGAAGAAACTCTGACGCTTTCTCATCGTGCTCTCAATCGGGAAGTCTTTGCGAAAGGAGCCCTCAAGGCTGCATTCTGGCTGGAAGACAAAAAGCCGGGCGTTTACACAATGCAGGACGTTTTGGGAATTTAATTTGGCTTTGGAATAAGCTCTTGCGAGAATATTCTATGTGATTCTATTTATTTTCTTCGATGATTGGCCGGAAATAGGGTGGTTTTATCTGGAACCAAATAATGAGCAAGCGGGTCAGAAACCCCCCTATCAAGGTAAAAACAACAGCATAAAAAATAACTTCAGGGGAAGAATATCTTTTATCCAGCACAAGGTAGGAAGTCAGCAACATTCCCCAGATAAAGGGAACCTCAGCGTAGAATTCTCCTTTCAGTGCCCAGATAATGCCGTCATCTCGAAGCAAATCGCGGGCAATACCACCCCCCACGCCTGTAATAACCGCAAAAATGGGTCCCCACAACCATAGAGGGTCACTTTTGGACGAAAAAGCCACCGTGACGCCAATAACGGTAAAAGCGGCCAATCCCAAAGCATCAAAAATATCAATAAATAAGCTCAACTTTTTTGCATGTTGTGGCACGATAACTTGTTTCGCTATTTTTTTCTGTAGACGGGAAAAAAACAACGCACCTAAGTGAATCAGAATATAAGCGACTAAAATCGTTAAAAGAATAGCAATGATATAGATAGGTGTTCTTAAAACTCCTATGGGACTGCGTCCGGCAATGAGGTCGCGAATTATTCCACCGCCTACTGCCGGAAGAGCTGCCAAAAGTGTTGCCTTAAAGAAACTCGCCCGTTCACGATAGGCAATAATCAACCCTGAGATGGCAAAGGCAACTGTTCCAATGATATCAATGACAGTGAACCAATCACGATCTATAGTTTGCATCAAGAGGATAGGGAACAGATAAGAACGTACGATTGAATCGTATTCACCTGAACTTTTGACCTGTTGTATGGCTTTATTGAAGGCGGCAACAATTTCAGGTGTCATTGTTTTTTTGCTGAACATAAGATGAATCGGGACGCTGCCAATGACTTGCTCAGTGATTTTTTCACGGTAATTTGAACGCCAGGAGGCTGTTGCTCCGTCAATGCGGTCTGCGAGGAATCCATCAATTTCTCCGTTTGATAGTTTTTCAAGGTTATCGTAAGTATTATCGACAGGAAAGATTTGGGGGCGATTTTCGGGATTAGCGATAAAAGCATTTATTTTGGGATCGACATACACGTATCCATCAACAACACCCAACTTGAATTTTGTATTTTTGACTTTTTCAAGGAACTCATCAGCATTCGAAAATATAAGTTTTTTTGTAGATTGCTTAAGAGTAAACAGGCTGTTGCTTTCTTCCCGGTAGGGTTCTGAAAAATAAGCAAATTTTTCACGTTGAGGAGTGTAGGTAGCGCCGGCAGCAATATCTCGCGTTCCCGCCGCAAGATCGGCGAGATGTTGTTTCCATGCCACTTGTTCGAAGTGAATTTCATAGCCGGCATGCTTCGCAATGGCTCTCTCCAAATTGATATCCAAACCGTTTAATTGAGTATATCCTTGACCTTTTTCAATGAATTGATAGGGATCCCAAAGGTACCATCCCCCACGCAAGACATTCTGTTTTAATTCCTTGCCTTGTGCCAGGGGAAGAAAAGAGAGGAAAAAAAAGAGGACGAGCAGAAGGCAGTTAATATTTTTTTTCAAGCTCGTCCCCTGTTTTTTATTTAATTTTAATAAATATCTATTGAGCAATTATTATAACTTTAAGGAGTTTTAGAAATATTTTCAAAAGAAAAATAGAATGTTTATAAATTCATCAAAGTAACATCCATCAGATGGATAGGACTTGACCTAGGAGAGAAATTTTTTGTATGTCTGACACATCGTTACATATTGTCCACCTTATCAATTGGAAAATCATGATGAAAAAAATCTTTTTCTTGCTCTCTTTTCTAGTTCTGACATTTTTGTATTGTTTTGAATGCAGGGCTGAAGGGACGCATGGGATTTCAATGCATGGGGATTTGAAGTATCCCAAAGACTTTAAACATTTTGATTATGTCAACCCTGATGCTCCAAAAGGGGGAAAAATTAAATTTCCTGTTGTAGGTACCTATAATACGCTTAACCCTTTTGTCCTTAAGGGAACGCCACCCGCAGGACTGAGCCTTTATAGCGAGCGCCTGGTTTATGAACACTTGATGTCGCGGGCGGCAGATGAGCCTTTCTCGTTGTATGGAATGATTGCTGAGACGGCAGAAATGGCACCCGATCGTTCTTCAATCATTTTTAATCTTAATCCCCAGGCCAAATGGGCAGACGGTCAACCCATCACGGCTGAGGATGTTATTTTTTCACATAAAACGCTTAAAGAAAAAGGCCCCCCTAATTTACAGCTCTATTATTCAAAGGTTGAGCGTGTAGAAAAGCTTTCAGAGCGTGCGGTGAAGTTTGTATTTAAACCACAAAGCGAAGGAGGCTATGATCCGGAAGCGCCAATGTTGCTTGCCCTCATGACTGTTTTGCCCAAGCATGCTCTGGAAGGTAGAGATTTTGAAAAGTTAACGATGGAACCAATTCTGGGATCAGGACCTTATACTATTGCCGAAGTTAAGCCTGGCCATTCCATTCGCTACAAACGTCGTCCGGATTATTGGGGCGCAAATCTGCCTGTCAATCGGGGACGCTTTAACTTTGATGAGATTCACTTCGAATATTATCGTAATGGGAAAGTGGAATTCGAAGCCTTTAAAGTAGGTCAAGTGGATGTGAGATCTGAACAAGAACCAAAAGAATACGATTTTGCTGCGGCTAAAGATGGGCGTGTGATAAAAGTAGAATATGAACATGCACGTCCTGTGGGAATGAAGGGATTCGTTTTTAATACACGGAGAGATTTCTTTGCAGACCCTCGTGTGCGTCAGGCTCTGACCTACGCGTTTGATTTTGAATGGCTTAATAGAACCCTCTTTAAAAATTCCTATAAGCGGACAGAAAGCTATTTTGCGAACACAACTCTTGCTTGTCACGGGCTGCCTCAGGGCGAAGAGCTGGCATTACTTGCTCTTTATAAAAATGAATTGCCTCCTGAACTTTTTCAGACAGAATTCCATCTTCCTGTGGGAGGAAGCCAAAATCAAATGCGTGATAATCTTAAAAAAGCAACCGAGCTTTTGAAAGAAGCCGGATGGGTGATTAAGAAAGGGGTGTTGACGCATCAAAAAACAGGAAAGCCCTTTAAATTTGAAATTCTGCTTTATCGTGCTGATGATGAGAAAATTGCCCTCTCTTTCCTGCGTAACCTGAAACATTTGGGGATTAGCGCGACGATCCGCACACTTGACTCCGCACAGTTTGAAAATCGTATACGGGATTACGATTATGATATGACCATTTGGCTATGGGGACATACGATGTCGCCTGGAACTGAGCAACAGTATTATTGGGGAAGCAAAGGAGCTGACGAACCCGGCAACCGAAATGCGCCCGGGATTAAGTCAGTAGCCATTGACGCCCTCTGCGAGAAGCTTGTCGCAGCTCGGGATCGCGCCGGTTTAACGACAGCAATTCACGCTCTTGATCGTGCCTTGTTGTGGGGTTATTACACGATCCCCCTTTACCACACCAATAAAATTTATCTGGCATATTGGAATAAATTCGGCCATCCTGATATAAACCCAGATGTGGGGCTTTATTTCTCGAATTGGTGGTCGACAGAAAAACGATAAAATGAGGTAGAAATGAAGGAGGCTAAACACCATCCCTATCATCTGGTCAGTCCAAGTCCCTGGCCGGCTATTGGATCGATGTCTGCTTTCCTTTTGGTTATAGGAACAATCCTTTTTATACGTCAACACAGTGCCATTGTTCTTTTTGCAGGAGCCAGTCTTTTTTTGGTTACGCTTATTGGTTGGTGGCGTGACGTGATCAGGGAAGCTAAATCAGAACATACTCCTGAAGTTCGCCACGGGTTTCGTTATGGTATGGCGTTGTTCATAGCCTCGGAAGTCATGTTTTTCGGGGCTTTTTTTTGGGCTTATTTCAATGCAAGTTTGGCACCGACAGAGGCTATGGGAAATGTGTGGCCGCCTAAGGGAGTGCATACTCTTGATCCTTTCGATTTGCCCTATTTAAATACGCTTTTGCTGCTGCTGTCGGGAACGACCATTACGTGGGCTCATCATTCTTTGCTTGAAGGTGATTATGAAGATATGAAACAAAAACTTTTGTTTACAATCTTTCTGGGGTTTGCCTTTTTAGGGGTGCAGATGTATGAATATGCTCATGCCAGCTTTGCTTTTAAGGGGGGAATCTATCCTTCAACTTTTTATATGGCGACGGGATTTCATGGGTTCCATGTTTTCGTGGGGGCGGTCTTTCTGGTTGTGTGTTATTTTCGGACGCGGCTGGGTCATTTCACGCCTGATGATCATTTTGGTTTTGAAGCGGCGGCCTGGTATTGGCACTTTGTCGATGTTGTATGGCTCTTTTTATTCATTAGCATTTATTGGTGGGGTTCAGCTTCGTGAGGAAGCAGGGTTCCCTTATTTTCCTGCAATGGCCAACCCTTATTACTTTCTCTGGAATTGTCCTGCTTTTATCTCTGGGAACATGGCAAATTTATCGTTTGCACTGGAAGCAAAACCTCCTTAGTTTACTGGAAACCCGTTTCGCGCTACCCCCTGAAAAAATCGATAACGTTCGCTCCTTTAAGCTCAGCGATCTTGAATTCCGAAGAATAAGGGTCACAGGTGTTTTTGTCGATGATTGGGCGCTTAAACTTCAGGGGCGAACCCATGAGGGCAAGTTGGGTTATCATCTTATCGTTCCTCTTCAGTTGGCCAATGGTTCAAGGATTTTGATTGATCGTGGGTGGGTTCCATTTACAGAACCTTATTCTCCTGGAAAGTTATCTGGAGCCTTTTCTATCGAAGGATATATTCGCTTACATAGCGATAGAAATTTTATGACACCTCAAAATCTCTATGAGGAAAAAGAAATCTATGCGCTTTATCCCGGGGAAATTGCCTCGCATTTTCACATGAATACACTTCTTCCTTTTTACATTGTTCAGACGGAGCCATTGGACAAATCACCTTTTCCTATTCCTGCAACGTTTTCTCTCTCTTTACGAAATTTTCACCTTCAATATGCCATAACTTGGTATGTTCTGGCGTTGTTACTAGGAATAGTTTATATCCTTTACATACGACGACAACGAGGAACATTTTAATTTTTTAATGGGTATTGCAACATGACGATTCAATTATCAACGCTTTCGAATGGTTTAACGATTGTAACGGATTATTTTGATAGCGTAGAAACAGTCGCATTGGGGTTATGGGTCAGTGTTGGCTCTCGTCATGAAACAAAAGAAATTAATGGTATTTCCCATATGCTTGAACACATGGCTTTTCGGGGAACGGCTACTCAGACAGCACAGGAAATAGCTGAAAAAATTGAAGCTGTAGGGGGGCATTTGAATGCCTACACTTCGCGGGAATCAACGGCTTATTATGCACGTATTCTGCATAATAAGCCGTTGGCTCTCTCTATTCTTGCAGATATTTTGCAGTTTTCTGTTTTTCGCGAGGAAGAGTTGGAGCGCGAACGTGCGGTCATTTTGCAGGAAATCAGTCAGGTTCAGGATGCACCTGATGATTTGACTTTTGATTGTTTTCAAGAAACGGCCTATTCTGATCAGCCCTTTGGACGTCCCATTACCGGTAGAGCAGATGTGGTCTCAAAGCTCAGCCGTGAGCAAATAAAAACATACATGACGAAAAATTATAGCGCTAAAAATATGATTTTTGCGGCGGCAGGAAAAGTTGACCATCAGCAACTTGTCTCTATGATGGAAAACCAATTCAGCTTGTTGGCCTCTGAAACTACACGCTCTGGAGAGCCTGCACGTTATACAGGTGGTTACTTTACACTTCAAAAAAATCTTGAACAAGTTCACCTAGTTTTGGGTTTCCAAGGAATTGATCTGAATAGCCCTGATTATTATACAGCTTCTATGCTTGCAACTATTTTAGGGGGAGGGATGTCTTCTCGCCTTTTCCAGGAGATTCGAGAAAAAAGAGGGCTTGCCTATGGCGTTCATAGTTTTTCTTCCTCTGCACTAGACACTGGTACTTTCGGTATTTATACCAGCGCGGGACCAAAAGAAGCACAAGACCTTTTACCGGTTGTTTGTGATGAACTTCTCAAGGTATCTTCAACGCTTACCGAGAAAGAAATTTCAAGATCCAGGAATCAACTTAAAGCCTCACTCTTGATGGCGCTTGAAAGCACATCTTCACGTTGTCGACAACTGGCTTTCCAAATGATGGTTTATGGTCGTCCCCTGGATTCATCCGAGATTATTGACCGTATTGATGCTGTTGAAGAACAGGATATTGCAAAGCTGGCGACCCGAATCTTTTCAGGGACTCCGACTCTTACTGCGGTGGGGCCTGTGCAACATCTGATGTCTTATGAAAAACTTTGTCAACGCCTTGGTGTCAAGGCAGCGGCTTGATGTCTTCTCTGGAGCACCTCTCGAATTCAATAGACTTCTTTCGAAACTCATAACAGGATTTCAAAATTATAGATAATTGATATTATAGCCCTTTTCATAATAGTCTGAACTCTTAGGCGCATTGATTTAAAACTTCTCCTATAGAATTCAAATTCATGTTCTTGGGAAAAGAATCATAGATCAGGTATTTACATTAGTCTGGACTATTATGAAAAGAGCTATAAGTTGAATCTTAGAGCAAAGCGTTTGTGTCTATTTCTATACCGATCAGCAATAATTTTGAAATCCTGTTATGAGTTTCGAAAGAAGTCTATTATATACTTGGTTGGATGTTTTATAGTTCATAAAATATTTGACTAAACGTTCAAGCTAGACAAGCCTGCTTTTGGCGGTGTGCGGCCCCGCTTCATTTATGCTTTCTTCAATGCTTTTGCCTTCCTCTGTGCCGCTACTGCCTGGGCTTTCTTCAATGCTTTTGCCTTCCTCTGTGCCGCTACTGCCTGGGCTTTCTTCAGTGCAGCTGCCTTCAATGTTCTTGCCTTTTGTGCCGCTGCTCTCTGCGCTGCTACTGCCTGGGCTTTCTTCAGTGCAGCTGCCTTCAATGTTCTTGCCTTTTGTGCCGCTGCTCTCTGCGCTGCTACTGCCTGGGCTTTCTTCTTCTGTGTGGCTAATTGAGCTAATTGAGCCTGCTTCTGGCGCACTTCATCATCTACTTTCTTCTTCTGCGCAGCTAACTGACGCGCTGCATCATCTGCTTTCTTCTGCTGTGCGACTAAGTGAGACTGACGTACCGCATCATCTGCTTTCTTCTGCTGTGCGACTAAGTGGGACTGACGTACCGCATCATCTGCTTTCTTCTGCTGTGCGACTAAGTGAGACTGACGTACCGCATCATCTGCTTTCTTCTGCTGTGCGACTAAGTGGGACTGACGTACCGCATCATCTGCTTTCTTCTGCTGTGCGACTAAGTGGGACTGACGTACCGCATCATCTGCTTTCTTCTTCTGCGCAGCTAACTGACGTGCCGCATCATCTGCTTTCTTCTTCTGCGCAGCTAACTGACGCGCTGCATCATCTGCTTTCTTCTGCGCAGAGGTTTTTGCTTTCTGCGCTACTGGCGCTTTTATTTGGGTCTGTTTCTTTTTTGGTTGCTTCCCAAAAAAATCTTCTGGTTGATGCTTGAAGAATTCTTTCTGATTTTTGCGGAGCATTGCCTGACGTTCCGGGGAAGAAAGAAAGGCATCAATCTCTTGCTCTTTTTGCTTCTGTTGTTTTTGACTTAATAAAATAGTTGACGTTTTCATCAAATTTTCTAAAGAGCCGTTATTGTAAAAACTCCAAAGACTATTAAAAACGTATTTTGGCAACTTACCAATTTTATTAAGGATTGTATCTTGGTTTACTGTATGAGGATGCGCTTTAAGTGAATTAAATAGATCATTTGCCTTGCAGAGTTTCCAGTTATTCATTTCATCAAAAGAGTGCTTTTTTCCTTTAACTCGTTCTTTATAATTATGAGATATATTTTTACATTGATCGATTTGATCCCCAATATTTAATGCAAATAAATCGGTATGTCCGTTATATTTAAAAACGCTTTTTAACGGTTGTTTTTTCAAAAGAGGCTTTATTCTAGAGGGATTAAAAAGATCAAAAGCGGCAGTTTCTTCATAAAGTTCTGCTGCTGCGGTATCTAAAATTGATTGGTTGGCTTCTCTTTTTCCGCCCGGTGGAGTCCAAAATCCTCTTCTATCATGGGCTAGTAAAACATACGTCTCACCATCTTGTGATTTTCCATATACGATAACGGAAGCGTTTTTTGCTTGAGACTTGTATTCTTCGAGATCAGAAGCGTTTATTTCATTGAGAAATGAAAGTATAAGCGCCCCTAAAATAAAGGCTCGTATTTTATTTTTAACAACCAATATCCAACACTCCATGCCTATCTGTCATATAAATGGGTATGCTCAGTTAAAAAGTCAAGCTTTACAAAATAGCCCTTCTCATAATAATAGACTTCTTTCGAAACTAGAATTTTAGATAAATTTTATGTAGGGTGATGCTTTTACAGAGGCATCATGAGACGCAATTATTAGCAGAAGAAAAATTCAGGCGTTTAACCGGTATTAAACATGCCACATTTGATAAAATGGTAGAGATTTTAACTAACGCCCAGTAACTGAAGAAAAAGGGCAGAAATAATAAGCTTTGTATTGAAGATATGTTGTTAAGGGCGTTGGAATACTTGAGAGAGTATCGGACGTATTTTCATATTAGTCAAAGTTATGGAATCAGTGAAAGTACAGCCTATAAGATCGTGAAATGGGTTTGAGGATACGTTAAGCATACGGTCTTTGCTTTACCTGGCTACATTTTCGTTTGTTTAAAGAGTCAAAAACTCGGATTCACCCTGATATAAGCGTTTTGACCGATACAGAAATAGACGCAAACGATTCGCTCTAAGGTTCAACTTAATAGCAGGTATTTATAATTTTGAACTCTTATTTTGAGTTTCGAAAGAAGTCTAATAAATGAGGGATAAACTGATGACGACGCCAAGTATAATGAGCGTAAGAGAGAATCGTATTGCAGAGCCTATGGGAATGCTGCCTGATGCGACAAGTTTCTTGCTTTTCGAGAGATATTGGCGATTCTGGTTTATACTGAACAGGTCTGTCAAAATATAAACGCCTGACGTTAAAAAACTGAAACCGATAAAAGCGGGTAAAACATTGTTTAAGTCCTTGTGAACAAAAAAGAAGGCAGAAAGAACAATGACAAAATTAAGGATCCAATGAAAAGGATGGGTGATCTGAAACAATCCCGTCCACCCAGTCAGCCCTTCGTGCATAATGTGCATTTTTTTTTTCATGACAGATGCTTTTTCAAGAACTTTTCGAGGCGTGTTAATCGCAATAATTTCAGAAGAATGCGCCCACACAGGCAAGTCATGGACAGAATTTCCCGCGTAAATATATTGCTGTTCACCAAACCGTTCGATAAGAGCTTTTGCTTTGTGAGTTGAGCGAAGATTTATATAAGAGTTGCTGGTTAGTACTTCATCAAAAAATCCAAAATATGTGGCGGCGGCCTGTCCGTATTTTTGAGGCGCGGCTGTCACTAAATAAATCTTGTGTCCCTTTGCCTTGTATTTTAGGACAAGATCAACGATTTGCTGATTGACGGGCATTAACGACATATCAAGATCAATTTCATCAGCGATTTTTTTCTTCAGCATGGCGCGTCCCTGACTGAACCACCAAAGGATATGGAATATTTTCCAGGGAGATTTTTTAAGATAAACAAGAAGGGCTTCTGACAAAACATCTGTGCGAATAAGTGTGCCATCCAGATCAACACATAAAGGCAAGAGAGCAGAGCTCGTCATAGGCTAAAAGCTCTGATTCTCTATTTTAAAAGGGATCTCTTTCTTTTGTAATAATTCTATAAACTCGCCAGATTTGACTATATCCCGTACGATATCTGCACCACCGATAAATTCGCCCTTGATGTACAGTTGTGGAATAGTTGGCCAGTCGCTGTATTCTTTGATTCCCTGGCGTATTTCCTCATCTTCCAGAACATTGACATCATGATACTCTATTCCCAATCGATTAAGTGTCTGAGCAACAAAACTGGAAAATCCGCACATAGGCGCTGTTTTTGTTCCTTTCATATACAGAACGACAAGGTGATTCTGGATTTCGCAGGAGATTTTCTCATGGATAGGATTTGAAGACATTTTTTTATTCCTTAATTGTTTCCTGGCGCCTGTGTAACAAGAGAAAGAGCGTGAAGAGTGCTTCCCATTTTTCCCTGAAGGGCGGCATAAACCATTTTGTGCTGCTCAATACGGGACTTTCCCCTAAAAGATTCTGAAGTGATGATGGCTCGATAGTGATCTCCATCTCCTGCCAGGTCTTCAATGACGATACTGGCATCGCAAAAATGATCCTTAAGCAGTTTTTCAATCTCTTCACATTTCATTGCCATTTTATTACTATACCCTTAGGATAAATCGTCCAGACGCATACTCTAAAGTATAGCGCTATACTAAATTATAAAGACTTGTCAATCATGATAAGATACAGGGAGCATCTAAATGGTAACGGGCTTTACCGTACGCGAGAAAGTTATAGAAGATAAATTTCAACATAATGAATTGAAAAAATTCAAGGTTATTGCGCGTCGCAATCGTCTTTTTGGTTTATGGGTAGCAGAACAATTGGGATATGATGAGGCGCAAACAGAATCTCTTGCTTATAAATTGATGTTAAGTTATCTCGATGATCCTTCCTCTCAAAATCTTCTTGACTACGCTACTCGAGAACTGGCGAAGAACAATATTGTCTTTAGTGCATACCAACTGAAGAAAGAATTGGAATATTTCGATAAAGAAGCTGTGCAGCAAATGATAAAAGAGTAAATAAAGGTATCTTAATTGTTTGACGTTTTTTAGGGAGTTACGAAGTGAAAAAATACTGATATAAGCCATTGACAGAAAAGAAAAAATATATTCTTTAGTTTGAGATAAAAAATATTTTAGAAGAAAGGTAGTTATCATGCAGTCGTTATTTTTGCGTTTTGTCATCAGTACATTATTGCTTACGAGTAGTGTTTGTGCATCCACTCAGCTTGAAGGGGAAAATGAAGGTACAAAAAAATTGTACACGTATACTTCTAGTGTGCCGCCCTTATTTACGGGACCTGATGAAGACCCTGTCACTTTCACCTATAATCAGCTGGTAGTGAATAATGCTGCTGAAGAAAATAAAAAGGCTAAAATGTTGTATTCAGTTTTAATGGAGAGCCGATATGGAGCTTATGTACAAAAGTTAGATCTAGATCGAGAAATAACACTGCTTGGTATTACTGTAGGGGATTTGCGTTATTGTGAAGGTGAGAAAGTGTGGCCACAGACTTTATTTAACAAAATGATCAATAAAGACAATGATAGGCAATTTGACATTTCAGATATTTCTGACGGAGCAATTACAATTGATCATCATTTTAGAGAGAAATTCAAAGATGGTGAATGGACTGATGATGCAAGAGCAAACGCACTTTATATGCTGTTAAATAGGCTTGGCATCATGCATGTTTTGAATTCTTTGTCAGAAAAAGAATTTTCTTATGTGATCCCAAAAAGTATTCTTATGGGAGAAGATCTTCGATATGGATCTATTAATTCAAAGGAAGAGAAGAAACTTCGGCACCTTTTTGGGATAGATTTAGAAGAAACTAAATGGGCTCAACGACTTAAAGAGCTTTTACCCGATTCAGAACTGCCAGAATTTTCTTCAAAAAAAGAGATGAAAGCATTTTTCTTTAATAAGTATGCACAAATACTGAAAGACAAAGCTTCTCAAGAAGAAGAGAAGGTTAAACTCGAGGAAAAACTAAAAGAGACAGCACAGGTCCATGAAAATATGGAAAAAGAGATAAATAAAAAAGATGAGAAAATTAGAGAAGCGCAATCATTGTATGAGGACTCGGTCGCTTCTGCTCAAGAGGAAATACAAAGCCTTCATCAAATGAAAGAAAATCTGGAATCTTCTCTAGCTCAATTGAAGGAGAAGACTTCAAAGTTCTTTGAAAACATGCATATCTTGATGAATAATTTTTCAAAGTAATCTCAACTTGAGTTGAATATTTATCAGGGGCACGTAGAGACTTTATTCGTGTCCCTTATTTATTTTACCAATATCGTTTTTTCCAAAAAAACCTACCAGTATCGTCAATTTTAGTAGTGAGTTAAGGTGCTGACACTGTATATTTATGATTTTTCACAAGATCGTCCACAACCAGGGGATCGGCAAGCGTGGAGATGTCTCCCAGAGTTTCCAGCTCATTAGCTGCGATCTTTCTTAAAATACGACGCATGATTTTTCCTGAGCGGGTTTTGGGAAGCCCCGACGCCCACTGAATCCTATCAGGAGTTGCAATCGCCCCAATTTTTCTGCGCACAAGGTCTATCAGTTCTTTTCTCAAAGACTCAGAGGGGGGTTCCTTTTTATGAAGTGTCACAAAGGCGTAAATGCCTTGACCCTTGATATCATGGGGGAATCCTACAACGGCGCTTTCCACAACTTTGGGATGGGCATCAAGCGCGCTTTCCACTTCTGCTGTTCCCAGGCGATGTCCTGAAACGTTGATGACGTCATCAACGCGACCTGTGATCCAATAGTTTCCTTCTTTATCCCGTCGGGCGCCATCTCCGGAGAAGTACATGCCCGGAAAATCTGTAAAATAAGTCTTGATAAAGCGTTCTTGATCTCCATAGACAGTGCGCATTTGTCCTGGCCAGGAATCAAGTAACACAAGATTTCCTTCGGCTTCACTATTATTTTCTATAATCTGGCCTTTATGATTAACAAGAGCAGGTTTAACACCAAAAAGAGGAAACGTTGCAGAACCAGGTTTTAGAGGAGTAACACCAGGCAGGGCAGAAATAAGAATACCACCTGTTTCTGTTTGCCACCATGTATCCATAATAGGGCAACGGCCGTTTCCCACATTGTCATAATACCACTCCCAGGCTTCTGGATTAATGGGCTCTCCTACACTGCCCAATATTCGCAAGGACGCGCGGGAAGTTTTCTGCACAAAATCTGTTCCTTCCCGCATGAGAGACCTTATGACGGTGGGTGCCGTATAAAATATCGTGACCTTATATTTATCAACAATTTTCCAAAAGCGTGATGCATCCGGATATTGGGGAACGCCTTCAAAGAGAACAATTGTGGCGCCATTTGCCAGAGGGCCATAGATGGAATAAGTGTGTCCCGTCACCCAGCCTATGTCTGCTGTACACCAATAAATATCGCCGGGATGATAGTCAAAAACATATTGATGTGTGAGCGCCGCATAAACCAGATAGCCACCTGTTGTATGCAGAACGCCCTTTGGCTTTCCTGTAGAGCCTGAGGTATAGAGAATAAAAAGAGGATCTTCCGCTCCCATTTCTTCCAAAGGGCAGTCAATGGCGACTTTATCCATTTCTTCATGATACCAGAAATCTCTTTTCTCCTGCCAGGGAATATCGCCGCCTGTCCTTTTGACGACTATCATCTTTTTGAGGATGTGGGCAGCTTTTCCTTGCAAGGCTTCTTCTACATTTTTCTTGAGAGGAATTTTTTTTCCACCTCTTACGCCTTCGTCGGCAGTGACAAGAAAGTGGGAGTCGCAATCAAAAATCCGTCCTTCCAGCGATTCGGCAGAAAAACCGGCGAAAACTACTGAATGGATCGCTCCAATCCGTGCACAGGCAAGAATTGCTATAATTGCTTCCGGAATCATGGGCAAATAAATTGTCACGCGATCTCCCTTATGAACATCGTGCATTCTCAACACATTCGCAAATTTGGAAATTTCCTGATGAAGCTCTTTATACGTTATAGTACGGGAATCTTCGGGATTATCTCCTTCCCAAAAAATCGCCACCTGATCTCCCTTGTCTTTGAGATGACGATCAACACAATTATAGCAAGCATTCAAAGTCCCATCTTCATACCAACGGATATGAAAATCTTCCTTGTGATAAGAAGTATTTTTAACTTTTGTGAAAGGCTGCATCCAATCTAAACGGCATGCTTCTTTTGCCCAGAAAGCTTCGGGATTCTCTATGGATTCATTATAAAAGCGTTGATATTTTTCGGCGGTAAAAAAAGTTTTTCCCTTGAGGTGATTGTGTATTGGATAAAGTTTCGGCTCTGACATGAAGATCTCTCCGACGTTTCAGTTTTTCTCAAGGTAGTAAGGCACATTGATAATAATCCTTGCCTGACTTTCGATTGTTTCACTCCAGGACAAGGCTTTGACAATGGTTTCAGAAGTTTTATTGTGTAAAATATTTTCCCACCAATGAACAGGAACTGTTTCAGGCAAAACCAAGACCGCCAGCTTTTTGGATTCCTTGTCGACGCTATGAATATAATCAATGATAGGACGAATGATAGAACGATAAGGTGAAGACAGAACAATAATTTTTAAATCCCACTGAAGCGCTTCAACATCAATAATTGTCTGCTGTGCATTATAACGTTCAATATCAACAATCACGATCCGCACATCTCGAGACATTTCCCGGGCAAAGGCAATCGCCTCAACGGCTCCCCGATGCAAACGCGAAATGGGTACAATGATGGGACGTTCCTGACTATGTGCAAAGGTTCGTATGCGCGAAGAGATAAAACTGTTGCTGACATCCAGCTGCTCTGTCGTTGCTGTATAATGACGCTTGATCCATAGGCAAAATAGGATGATAAGAGGGACAGCAATCAGAATCAGGAAAGCCCCCTCTGCAAATTTTGCTTCGAAAGTGACCATGAGGGCAAGACCTGTCATAAAAGCGCCAAAACCATTGACCATTCCTTTAATAATAAAAGATCCCCGATGATTACCGCCCGTTCTCCAACAATTCCGCCAATACAGAACCATACCTGCCTGGGAAAGCGTAAAGGCCGAGAAAACCCCGATGGCATACAAAGGGATCAGGGCATGCACCTGACCCCGAAAAACGATCACTAGCAGGGACGCTAAAAGCGCAAGAAAAAGGATCCCTTTTGAGAAGACAAGGCGATCTCCAATAATGTAAAGCTGTTTGGGGAACCATCCATCACGAGCAAGCATAGCGCTCAAGCGAGGAGCATCTGCGAAAGCTGTATTGGCTGCTAAGAAAAGAATCAGGGCAATTAGGATTTGAGTAGCGTTATGAATAAAACCACCCCCCCACAAAGCCCGGATGACTTGAGAAAGCAGACTTTCGTTCTCAAGAGGCGTGAGGTTGAGACGATAAGCAGTGATTGTGATACTTAAAAACATCATGCCCAAAAGAAGACCCAGGGCAAGTAAAATACGCTGTGCTACGACGGCATGAGGTCTGCGCAGGATAGAGCCGGCATTGGCAATAGCTTCAACTCCTGTCATTGCTGTACAACCCCCTGCAAACGCTCGCAGAATAATGGGAATCATAGCCAGGTCTAGCAAGTGTGTGGTGAGAGAAGCAGAAGAAGCAACAGGCGCACTCTGACCTATTTCCTGAGGTGAAGGAATTGACAGACCCAGACCACCAATCATCAGCATACAAGCGATAAAAGCATACACAAAGGGCATCACAAATTTGGCTGATTCACGAATGCCTCTTAAATTGATCCAGGCCAGGGAAAGAATTCCCAACACGCATAAACTGGTGCTTTTATCTAAAAGAGAGGGATACGAAGAAGTAATCGCCCGAACGCCTGCCGTTACAGAAACAGAAACAGTGAGGATATAATCGATCAATAAAGAAGAAGCGGCAACAAGAGAAGCCGTAGACCCTAAATGGTTTTTGGCAATGGTATAGGCGCCCCCCCCATCAGGATAGGCCTGTACTGTTTGAGTATAAGAAGCAATAACAGACGTCAGCAGAATCACAATGGCGATGGCAATAGGGATAGATAACCCATAAAGACTTGTACCGGCAACAGACAAGGCAATCAAAATTTCCTCAGTCGCGTAGGCCACTGAAGAAAGCGCATCAATAGCCAAAATAGGGAGTCCCAGAAAGAATCCTAAACTTTCTTTTTCCTGGGAAGAGGTTCTCAAAGGATGGCCAAAAAGAAAATGTCGCACAACAGCCCAGGGATCATTATCAGGCAATGCGCGCTTTAGTGAAATATTCGCAGACTTTAAAACCATAGCCCTATTCAATTATTTATCATTTTCTGTTAGAAAGAGTGTAAGTCAAAATTTTCTTTTTTTCGAGTCTAAAAATGGATTTAAACAAATACAGTGAAAAGACAAAAGAGATTCTGCAAAACGCCCAGATGACGGCGCTCGCGCGTGGACATCAACGTTTTACGCCTGAACACCTTTTACATGCCATGATCGAAGATGAACACGGTCCCGCTCCTCGTTTGCTGGAAAGCATGGGGATTTCCCTGGATGCCATAAAGACAGCAACCGTTAAGGCGCTGGACAAACTTCCTAAAGTAGAAGGAGAAGGTGCGGGACAAATCTATATGGCTCCTGAAACAGCGCGCGTTTTTGAACAAGCTGAAAAAATGACTCAAGAAGAAGGTGACAGCTTTGTTACAGTGGAACGCCTTTTACAGGCAATGCTGGCTGTGGCTCAAAATGAAGCAGGTCGCATTCTGAAATCAGCGGATATAACGCCGCAAAAACTTTCTGGTGCTATTGCCGAAATGCGAAAAGGACGGAAAGCAGACTCTGCAACGGCTGAAGAGTCTTATGATGCCTTGAGAAAGTATGCGCGGGATGTGACAGCCCTTGCCCGTGAAGGCAAACTTGACCCTGTTATTGGTCGAGATGAAGAAATCCGCCGCACAATTCAGGTTCTTTCTCGTCGTACAAAGAACAACCCTGTTCTTATCGGAGAACCAGGAGTGGGTAAAACCGCTATTATTGAAGGGCTGGCCCAGCGAATTATCAAGGAAGACGTTCCTGAATCTCTTAAGGATAAACGCCTGATGGCGCTTGATTTGGGCGCCCTGATCGCCGGAGCCAAATTTCGGGGAGAATTTGAAGAGCGCTTAAAGGCTGTTCTGCAGGAAATTGATGCGGCAGCTGGTGAGATCATCCTTTTTATTGATGAGTTGCATACGCTGGTAGGCGCAGGAAGGGCAGATGGCGCTATGGATGCGTCCAATATGCTGAAACCCGCTCTTGCTCGGGGAGAATTACACTGTGTCGGCGCCACGACCCTGAATGAATATCGGAAGTATATCGAGAAAGATGCCGCATTAGCGCGTCGCTTCCAGTCTGTTTTTGTGGCTGAGCCCAGTGTCAGCGATACGATTTCTATTCTTCGTGGACTGAAAGAAAAATATGAACTCCATCATGGCGTTCGGATCACAGACAGTGCCATTGTTGCTGCCGCAACGCTTTCTCATCGTTATATTTCAGATCGTTTCCTTCCTGATAAGGCTATTGATCTGGTTGATGAAGCCGCAAGTCGTTTGCGCATGGAAGTGGATTCAAAACCGGAAGAAATTGATGAACTGGATCGTAAAATTATCCAGCTCAAAATTGAACGGGAAGCATTGAAGCGTGAAAGCGATCCTGATTCACAAAAAAGACTTGCTGAATTAGAAAAAGAGTTAAACGCTCTTGAACAAAAATCCAATACCCTGACAGAAGCCTGGCGTGCTGAAAAAGACAAACTGACCCATGTGCAAAAAATTAAGGAACAACTGGATCACGCGCGGAACGAGCTTGATATTGCCCAACGCCAGGGGAACCTGACCCGTGCGGGAGAGCTGGCCTATAGTGTTATCCCTGATCTGGAAAAGAAACTGACAAGCGCTGAAGAAAGTAGCGCGCAAACCATGCTGCGTGAAGAAGTGACCGATGATGATATTGCTGCAATTGTCTCACGTTGGACAGGTGTTCCTGTGGACAAGATGTTGGAAGGGGAAAAGGAAAAACTTCTGCACATGGAAAGTTTTCTGCATCAGCGCGTTGTGGGGCAGGATGTAGCGATTTCGGCTATCAGTGATGCTGTGCGGCGAGCGCGTGCAGGCTTACAGGATCAAAATCGCCCTATTGGATCTTTTCTGTTTTTAGGTCCCACTGGCGTTGGCAAGACAGAATTGACTAAGGCGTTGGCTGAATTTTTGTTCAATGATGAAGCGGCACTTGTTCGAATTGATATGTCAGAATATATGGAAAAACATGCAGTGTCTCGTCTTATTGGTGCGCCTCCTGGCTATGTGGGGTATGAAGAGGGTGGAAGCTTGACAGAGGCTGTACGTCGTCGTCCCTATCAGGTGATCCTGTTTGATGAAATAGAAAAAGCCCATCCAGATGTTTTTAATATTCTGTTGCAGGTGCTTGATGATGGGCGTCTGACAGATGGCCAGGGTAGGACAGTCGATTTTACTAATACGGTTATTATTATGACGTCCAATCTAGGGAGTGAGTTTTTGGCCGGACTTGAGGCAGGACAGCTTGCCGAAGCGGCACGTGAACAAGTGATGGATGTCGTGCGGTTGGCTTTTCGTCCTGAATTTCTCAACCGTATTGATGAAATCCTGTTATTTAATCGTCTTGTCCTTGACGATATGAAAAGCATTGTACAAATTCAGCTCGCACGTCTTGAAAGGCTTCTCGAAGAAAGACGTATACACTTGACAGTAGATGACGCGGGAAAAGAATGGCTTGCCCAGAAAGGCTATGACCCTGTTTATGGCGCTCGTCCTCTGAGAAGAGTCATTCAGCGGGAACTTCAAAATCCTTTGGCATCCCTGATTCTTGAAGGGAAAGTTCAGGATAGGATTAGCGTTACCGCAAAAGAAGGAGAACTGATCTTATCTTGCTGATCTTGATGAAAGGTCAAAAAATAGGCATACAAAACCGAAAACTCTCTGTATCTTGTCATCCCTGCAAAAGCGGGATCTAGAGAAGAATTTTGGATCCCCGCAACAACAGGAATAACAGTATGTGATAATCAATCTACATATGTATTCTATAAATACGATATATATGGAATTTTTATACCATGCAGTCATTAAAATATTTCCATTTCTCAATTCTAAAATATGTTTGAAATATATTCAATGTCTTAGACTGGACTGTCCATCTTGACCAGAGCCACTAAACGATATTTGATTTCTATCTATGATATTGATTCTTTTATTTTTTAAGGCTGTCAAATTTAATTGACAAATTCAGGAAAAATTGCTATAGGGTAAACGTTTATACTGCTTAATATTCTATTTTAGAGAGTACGCAGCTTTACTATAGATTTATGAGGATCTTCCCATGAAAAAGTATCTCTTAGCTCTTTTATTTGTCTTTACGTCATCTCCGTGTTTTTCTACGAGTGTAGAAGAACTAACCCACGAATATAAGCAGCGAGTGTTAAATAAAATGATACCCGATCAGGACATTATCAATTATTTAGAAGTTAAAAAAAATACTCAATTTAAAGTTTATAAGAGATTTTTAAACACTGAGTCTACAGAGCTTACTCATAAGGCAAATGCTAAAGAATACTCTACATTTTTTGCCCTAACAACAAACCGACCAGCACTGTTTGAATATTTAGTGAAGGATAACAACGCTAAATTAGGTGAATACTTTAAGAATCCAATAACTCATTTTGCGCATTATTTTGAAGATAATTCTCTTTCTGAAAAGTTTATACCTTTAATGTATACGACATTACGTACAATTCTTTCTTCGGAGAAGGTAGATAGTTTTTTTAGTTTTTTATATGTAAATTATATTCCTAAACATTTGAAAATTCATGAAAATATAATGATTGAATTGCAGGAATGTGACCAGAATCTTGGGCAGGCAAAAACTGAACTAAGAGAAAAAGACCATACTTTATCGGAAA
>BBVC01000014.1 GCA_001192655.1 Caedimonas varicaedens | reverse complement strand
TATGTTGTTAGCTATAGAATGCTGAGCGGGTAAGCCTATCAGGAAAATAGTTTTGCGCTGAAAAACCTTCCTGAGTGTCATGATCATAAATGTAACCTGCGCCATAACCGCTTTCTTTCATCAATGAGGTGGGGGCGTTTAGAATATGTTTGGGTGGCATCAGAGAACCATAATCCTGTGCTGCTTTTTGCGCTTTTTTAAAGGCAAGATACGTTGCGTTTGATTTGGGAGCCGTTGCCAGATAAATCACGGATTGTGCAATCGCAAGGTCTCCTTCTGGAGAGCCTAATAATTTATAAGCTTCCCGTGCTGCGATGGCTTGCACCAAAGCCTGAGGATCTGCTAACCCAATGTCTTCACTGGCACATCGTACCAGTCGATGGGCAATGTAAAGCGGGTCTTCACCCCCTGCCAACATCCTGGCAAACCAGTAGAGAGCAGCATCAACATCTGATCCTCGGATTGATTTATGGAAAGCGCTGATTAAATTATAATGTTCATCGCTGGTCTTGTCATAAAGAGGCGCGCGTTTTTGAACAATTTGAACAAGTTGTTCAGATGTGTAGGGAGAGTTTGTGGGCAGGCTCAACAAAATTTCAGTCAAATTCAGAAGCGCGCGACCGTCTCCATCTGCCATCATGATCAGAAGGGATCTTGCTTCTGGTGTTAGCGAGAGAGGATGTTCTGCAAAAATCTCCACGCGTTTTAAAAGCTTCTCCAGGGCTTCTTCATTTAAACGTTGCAACGTCAGGACGCGACAACGGGAAAGCAGAGCTGCATTCAATTCAAAAGAAGGATTTTCTGTCGTTGCTCCGATCAGCGTTATTGTGCCATCTTCCACATGTGCCAAAAAACTATCCTGTTGTGTTCGATTGAAACGATGAATTTCATCAACAAAAAGAAGCGTGCCGCAACCCATCTGACGACGCTCAAGCGCGCGATCGAATACTTTACGCAAGTCAGCCACACCCGACATAATGGCTGAAAGGGATTCAAATTCCAGTTCTACTTCCTGCGCAAGAAGGCGGGCAAGCGTCGTTTTTCCACAGCCAGGAGGACCCCAAAGAATGATAGAACCCAGTTTGGAAGATGCCAGCATTTTGGCAAGAGGTTTATCGACGCCTAGCAAATGATCTTGCCCTACAATATCACTCAAAGATTGGGGTCTGAGAAGATCTGCGAGTGGGCGAGGCGCTTTTTTGACAAAAAGATTACCAGGTTTGGACAAGGACTTTCGAGCCTCTTTTAAAAGTAATTTCCCAGCCCTTGCGGGTTCGGATAAGATTCCGGATAAGCTGATCAACGGTTGCGATCTCTTGATCATTGACTTTCAGAATAACGTCTCCTGGTAAAAGCCCGGAAAAGGTTGCCATACTATCAGGCTTGAGTTGAAGAACGACAACTCCACCTGTTTCTTCATAAGCGATGCCCAAATCACTCGCAACTGCTGGAGAAAGCGTCACAACAACAGAACCTGAGAGGGGATTGCGTCCAGAAATTTCAACGGGTTTGTTATTCGGAACATCGGGGGGCGTCTCAAGGGTAATATGAAGGGTTTGTTCATGCTGATTACGCCAAACCACAAAGCTACTTGTTTGAGATGGTTTAGCCGTGGCCATGCGAAAACGATAGGATGCCTCATTGGTGATTTCATGTCCATCGATTCTCAGAATAATATCACCCACGATCAAACCCGCGCGTTCAGCAGGCGTATTCTTATAAACTTTCGTGACAAGAACTCCCTTGAGCGAGGAAAGACGTCTTTGAGACCCTATTTCTGTTGTTAGACTTTGCAAAGAAATCCCTGCCCAAGGGCGAATAATTTTGCCACCATGATCGACACTCACAAGAACGGGAGCAACCAGGTTTGAGGGGATCGCAAAACTAATGCCAATGGAAGCACCTGTATTTGAGAAAATAGCTGTATTAATACCAACAATTCGACCATCAAGCGTTACCAGTGGCCCTCCTGAATTTCCAGGATTTACGGCTGCATCGGTTTGAATAAGAGAGCGAAAATCCTTTATCCCCACTTCACTGCGCGAGAGGCCTGAAACAATTCCCATTGTCACAGTTTGTCCAAATCCAAACGGGTTTCCCACAGCAAGGACAATATCACCTACCTGAAGTTCATCCGCATCACGCAATTCAAGAAAGGGCAGATTTCTTTCCATCGTTTTTAACTTTAATGCAGCAAGATCTGTACGCGTATCTCGTACTACGATATCTGCTGAAAATTCCCGTCCATCTGCCAGTACCACCTTAATTTCTGCCGCCTGTTTGATGACATGATAATTGGTAATCACGACGCCGTCGGCACGAACAAGAACACCTGATCCCAAAGATTTCTGGATACGCGCATGGGGTGATCCAAAGGGAAGCGCATTGCCAAAAAAATGTTTAAAGAGAGGATCATCAAAAAAAGGCGAAACAGGTTGTGCATTAACGACGCGCACTGCATAAATATTGACGACTGCCGGGCTTACTTTTTTTACAACGGGTGCAAAGGAGAGTTGAATTTGCTCTCGTGAGACAGGTGTCACAGGTTCTGTTGCCGCCAGGATTTTTGGGTTATTCAGGAATAAAAATCCTAAAAAAAGGATTTGCCAAAAACGGTTCATCAAAAATCTCTTCACTGGTTATTATAAAAAAATCATTCTAGCAGAGAGTATGGCACTTATAAATTCAAAAACAAGTTTAACTCTTGAAGCCTCTGTTTCAAGTGTTTATAAGAGAGAATATGAATTTTGAGGATTTTTCCTATGGCAAAACTGTATTTTTATTATTCGGCAATGAATGCAGGCAAAACAACCACCCTCTTGCAATCAGACTATAACTATCGTGAGCGCGGCATGGATACTCTTCTTTTTACGCCGTGTATTGATACGCGCGTGGCACTGGGGAAAATTGCATCGCGCATTGGTCTTGAAGCAAATGCGGTCTCATTTGATGATCGCTTCGATTTTTTTGAGTATGTCAGGACGATAAAATTACAAAAACCTAACCTTAAATGTATTTTAATTGATGAGGCCCAATTTTTAAAAAAAGCACAAGTCGAACAAATATCTCGCGTGGTTGATGAGTTAAATTTTCCTGTTTTGGCTTACGGACTTCGCAGCGATTTTAGGGGCGAACCCTTTGAAGGAAGTAAATACCTTTTAGTATGGGCAGACAATCTGGTGGAAATAAAAACCATTTGCCATTGTGGACGCAAGGCTACCATGAACCAGCGTGTGGATGCTTTTGGCCATGCCGTCAAGGAAGGAGCGCAAATTGAAATTGGTGGAAATGATCGCTATATTGCCTTATGCAGAACGCATTTTAACGAGATGCTGAAGGTATAAGAGTTGAATATCTCATGAGTTTATCATCTCTTAAAATTGGTTCAATTCAACTTGACGGCAATGTTATTTTAGCCCCCATTACGGGTGTTTCTGATAGGCCTTTTCGCAGTCTGGTCAAACAGCACAGGGCATCTCTGGTCATGTCAGAAATGATCGCCTCACAGGCGATGATTCGTGAAACACGACAGAGCCTGAAAATGGCTTCAAAATCTCGGGAAGAACGCCCGATGGCTGTTCAACTGGCGGGGTGTGAACCTAAAGTGATGGCGGAAGCTGCAAGGCTAAATGAAGACCTGGGGGCGGACATTATCGACATTAATATGGGATGTCCCGTTAAAAAAATAGTCAATGGTCATGCGGGATCTTCTTTGATGCGGGATGAAGTGCATGCCGCAAAAATTTTGGAAGCCACAGTTAAAGCCGTTGGGTTGCCGGTGACCCTGAAAATGCGTACAGGATGGGATGACGGTAATCGAAACGCGCCGCGCCTTGCCAAAATTGCGGAAGAGTGCGGCATTCAAATGGTGACGGTTCATGGCCGTACCCGCTGTCAGCTTTATAATGGGAAATCAGATTGGCCTTTCATTCGATCTGTCAAGGAAGCTGTCAAGATACCTGTGATTGGTAATGGAGATGTGACGACAGAAGAAGATGCTCTTAAATTGCTTGAACTTTCAGGTGCTGATGGTGTGATGATTGCCCGGGGTTCTTTTGGGCGTCCTTGGTTTTTGAATCAGGTCAGCCACTTTCTGAAGACCGGACAGAAAATTCCTGATCCTTCTATCAGCAAACAAAAAGAAATCCTGCTTGGCCATTATGATGAGATTCTCCATTATCATGGTCTTGAGTTGGGGATTAAAATGGCGCGGAAACACTTGGGGTGGTACAGTAAGGGGCTTTCAAATTCTGCTGAATTTCGCGTTCGGATTAATCAATTGTCAGATGCTCAGGATGTCCGCAATACAATTCATGAGTTTTACGATCACGCTGCCTGACAGAAACAATTTACAAGACAATTACAAAAAATATCTTTTCAGAATAGGTGAGACAATCTATAAATTATAAGAGAGAATTTGGTGTTTCTATAGAAAGGTTTTTTTTGTTGATGTTCGCAAAATCAGGGTTAGGCTTTACCACACCCAAAGGGTTTCAAAAGCTGGGAAGGCGGACGAGCGGTGAGTCCCGCGCAGCGTACATAAAGTACGTGAGCAGGACGAATTCCAAAGTCCAACGACCCTGGATTTTGAAAGGCGAAGAGTATATCAGGCGCGCATCAATTTACCTTTGCATGTTGTTTTTGGCAGGGTGTGGCAGTCAGCAAGTTGAACAAACTCCGTATTTTTGTGATTCTACGACAGGTGTTTGTACACCCTGTGAACCCAAATTTGCAAAAAAAGCCTATAATAAGTCCTATGAAATTAAGGGTATAACCTATACGCCTCAACCTCATTATGAGCTGAGCGAAGTAGGAATCGCCTCTTATTATGGGGGAACGGATATTTTTCATGGACGAAAAACATCCAATGGCGAAATATTTGATATGAATCGTCTGAGCGCAGCGCACAAAACAGCCCTTATTCCTTGTGTTGTTCAGGTAACTAATCTTGAAAACGGCCGTTCTATCAAGGTAAAAATTAATGATCGCGGCCCTTTTATTGAGGGACGTGTGATTGATGTATCGCGCAAAGTTGCTCAATTACTTGGTTTTTATCATAAGGGAACCGCGAAAGTTCATGTGAAAACAGTTATGCCTGATACAATCATGTTGGCGCGAGGGCATTTGGATGATGAAGCCATGCAGTTGGCAGAAGTTTCAACAGGGGAAGCTGCTGCTTTTATTCTGCCACCTGTTACTTCCTTTTCTACCCCACAATTAAAAACGACAGGAAAACAAAAGGATCAGGAGATCTATCTTGCTTCTTCTTCTCCGTATGAAGCTGATTCCGCCGTTTTACAAAAGAAGATAGAAGAGATCAGTGCGATTTATGAGCCTGATTCAGCAATTTTGCAAAGAAAGATAGAAGAAGCCAGCACTATGGATGCTCCTTCTGTCTCTCCTGTCCGTGTTTCGGTGAGACCCGTTAAAAAGTCTCCTATGCCTGTCAGAACAGTAACTCCACAGATTCGTCCTGCTGTGACGCCTGTTCTCAGTCCAGCAATGTATCGACAACCCTCAGCGCTTCCCCCTATTATACGGGGCAATCGGGGATATTTTGTGCAGGCGGGTACGTTTAGAAATTCTGCATCTGCCCAAAATGTTCATAAGGGTCTTCAGAAACTCTTCACATCACCTTACGTTAAATCGGAGAGCGTTCGTTTTGGGCAGACAAAAATTTTCCGTATTCTTGTTGGTCCCTTTCGTAGCAGTCAGGAAGCCAATATGCTCCTTAAGAAAGTATCGTCAGCAGGTCATGACGAGGCCGTTGTTGTTTATAATGGATAAGTCGGGCAGAATTTTATGAAAATAGGGTATCTTTTTTTAGTATTTTTTCTGGGTTTGGCAAATTCTGCGTCTTCGAAAGCTGTAAAGCCCAACAAGAGTTTGTCCCCGTCTTCATCGTCAGCTCTTTCCCTGGACTCAAAGCAGGCGATCCTCATTGATTTAACGACGAATGATGTTTTATTGGAAAAAAATGCCGATGAAAAGATGACACCTTCGTCCATGAGCAAGATTTTGACGACTTATTTAGTTTTTGCCGAGCTAAAGAGTGGGCGACTAAAGATGACAGATACTTTTCCTGTTAGTGAAGTTGCCTGGCGCAAGAGTGGCTCAAAAATGTTCCTGAAGATTAATACAAAGGTCAGCATAGAAGATCTTTTGCGGGGCGCCATTATTCAGTCAGGCAATGACGCCTGTATTGCTTTGGCAGAAGGAATTGCCGGAAGTGAAGAAGCCTTTGCAGCACAGATGACACAAGTTGCCCATGAAATGGGGGCTTCACATTCAAACTTTGTTAATTCCACAGGTTGGCCTGATGCGAATCATTATGCGACAGCCCGCGATCTGGCGCTTATTGCCTGGAAGCTTATTAAAGAATACCCTGAATATTATGCGCTCTATGGGGAACGTGAGTTCACCTATAATAATATTCATCAGATGAATCGCAATCCCCTTTTAGCTTCTTTTGAAGGGGCGGATGGACTCAAGACGGGGGGAACAGATGATGGCGGGTTTGGTCTTGTGGGGTCTGCGGTTCAAGGTGGGCGGCGACTCATGATGGTGATTAATGGCGCTGATTCCAAAAAGAAACGTGCCGTGGATGCAAAAGCTCTGATGGCGTGGGGCTTTAATAATTTTCTTAGCCCTTGCCTTTACAAGAAAAATCAGATGATTGACCAAGCGGAAGTATGGTTGGGCGATCAATCAAAAGTAGGCTTGTCGGTCACACGAGACGTTTGTATCACGATCCCCCGTCAGAATATTAAAAACCTGAAGGTTGATCTGATTTATAATGGGCCTGTTGAAGCTCCTGTCCAGGCTGGGCAACAGGTTGGAGTTCTTGTTATTTCAATGCCTGACAAGCCCGACATGATCGTTCCCGTCGTTGCCACACAATCCATAGGGAAAGCTGGATTTTTTTCAAGAATAGGGGCGGCTTTTACCTATCTTTTAAAAGGTCATAACTAAGCGTGGAACGGGGAAAATTTATTACTCTGGAAGGGGGAGAGGGAGCCGGAAAGTCAACACAAGTTCCCTATCTGAAAGCCTTTTTGGAATCTTATGGTTGCCAAACGGTTATCACGCGTGAGCCAGGTGGAAGTCCTGGGGCAGAGCTTATCCGAAAACTCCTTGTTCATGGCACTCCGATACAATGGGATTCTCTTACGGAATATCTTCTCTTGAGTGCAGCGCGTCGAGATCATATTGAAACAGTGATAAAGCCCGCTCTTGAGCAAGGGAAATGGGTGATCTGTGACCGTTTTTTTGACTCTTCCCTTGCATATCAAGGAGCTGGGGGGGGTGTGACGGAAGAAACTCTCTATCAAATTTACAACATGATTGCGCCTGATTTTGAACCGGATGTAACTTTTATATTTGATTTGCCTGTTGATATTGGTCTTCAAAGAACAAGAGAGCGCGCCGCTCTGGACGACTGGTTTGAGAAGATGTCCGTTGATTTTCATCAATGCATCCGAAACAAGTTCAGGGAAATACTGGAAAAAAATCCCCAACGCTGTTATCTTGTAAATGCGCAGGATTCCATAGAAAATATCTCAAACGCGCTTCAAAAACACCTAATGAAATTTTTAAAGTAAAGTGATGCCCGATTTTACGCCTGCTACCAATCCCTTTATTTTTGGTGTGGATTCATTGATTCCCCAGTTTTTGGGCGATCGCTTCCCACAAAGCATTATTCTTTCAGGTCCAAGAGGAGTGGGGAAGGCGACATTTTCCTATCATTTGGCGCGATATCTTTTGCAAGGAAAAACAGGAGTGTTTGCAGGAGATCCTGACAGCTCTCTCTTCGCGCGCGTTGCTAGTGGCTCTCATGGAGACTTAAAAGTAGTTCAGCGCGGTTTGAATACCGCAGGCAAAACAGCCCGTGACATCTCGATTGATTCTATTCGTAATGTTGTTCAGTTTCTACATTCGACGCCGCTTGAAGGGGGGTGGCGCGTTGTTATTATTGACAGTATTGATGAACTCAATCACAAATCGGCGAATGCTCTTTTAAAAACTCTGGAAGAGCCACCCCGAAAAACTCTTATCATTCTGATCTCTCATAGTCTGGGGCGTGTTTTGCCGACGATTAAGTCCCGCTGCGCCCAATATAAGATTCTTCCCCTGATAGAGAGCGAAATGGATAAGGCACTGACTCATTTGTTGCCTGATCTATCCCAGCAGGAACGTGCTTTCCTGATGAACTGTGCGGAAAGTTGCCCCGGGCGTGCTATGACCCTATCTCGTTTGGGTGGGATGAAGTTTTATGAACAATTTTTGGGAGCTTTAAAAAGTATTGTCAGGGATGATCTGCGACCTGCTCTTGCTTTCACTGATGCGCTTTTGTCCTCAACAGATGCAGAAACACTGTATGAAGCATTTGGTCAATTTTTTTCATGGTGGCTGGCGGAATCTCTTTTGGATAAAGAGAAAATAGCAGGAGAAAAAATGGTCGTTATGGCCTTACGTCAAAAGCATTCCTCTTCCTTTTGGATGAATTTTTGGTCTCATGCCACTAAAATGCTTATGCAAACGCAGGGGTATAGCTTTGATCGCCGCCATGTTATGTTATGTATATTTTATGAGATGATGGTCGGTGAAATGAGCTCTGATCTTCAAAAAATTTCCTGAAAATGACAGACAAACTGGATTTAAAACAAAAGATACAATTTTGTGTCGTTGTCTTGATGTCTATTTTGACAGGTGCGGAAGTCGATTTATTTGTTCCAAGTTTTCCTGAGTTACAAGCGGTGTTTGAGCTTTCTCCTTTTATGGTTGAATTGACGCTGGGCATTAATTTGGCAGCCCATTGTTTTTCTTCTCTAATTGTAGGTAATTTGGGAGATCGTTATGGACGCAAGCCCGTTATTGTGTCGGGGCTTATTATTTTTACAATAGGCAGCTTTTTTTGCGTCTTTGCAGCGGAGTATTGGCAGCTTCTTTTTGGGCGGTTGCTCCAGGGGGCTGGCATAGCCGGCCCTGGTGTTATTTCCTACCTGATCATTGCGGATACCTACCCTCCCCAAAAACAGCAACAGCTCATGGGCATTCTCAATGGCTGTATGACGCTTGCTATGGCGTTTGCGCCGGTAGTGGGCAGTTATGTCAGTCTTTTCTTTCATTGGCAGGGGAACTTTGTTGTTCTTTTGATTCTTGGCTTGGCATGTTTGACCCTCTGTACCATTTTTATCCCATTTCGTCCTTCAAATTCAGAGGCTTCAATTTCAATCAGAGAATATAAGGTCGTCATTCAGTCTCCAAAAGCTCTTTATTATATGGGAACAATTGTTTTGTTGATTCTGAGTTATTGGGTTTTTGTAGGAATAGCTCCTATTTTATATATGGAAGACCTTGGCGTACCGCTTTCTGAATTTGGTTTTTACCAGGGATCGATGGCTGCGACGTTTGCCTTGGCCAGTTTTAGTAGCGGTTACTTTATCAAACGATTTGGACAAAGAGCCTGTTTTATTTTTGGCATGGGGTCGGCTGGTATTTTCATGTTTCTTAATCTCCTGCTTATTTTTTCAGGTGTGAAAAACCCCTTGATCATCACTATCGTTGTGCAATTTTTGGCTCTTGGCATTATTTTTCCCGTTAATATTCTTTATCCTTTATCTCTGGACGCTGTTCCTCGTGCAAAAGCACGGATTTCTGCTCTTATCAGTTCAAGTCGCTTTATTTTTACAGCGGTGACCATACAAATTGTCAGTTATATCTATGATGGTACCTTCATGTTTATTGGTCTTTCTATGTTCTTGATATTGGGTCTTATGTTTATCTGCTGCTTTAAACTGTTTCGCGAAGAGAAAAATATTTTTGTGTAAGATATAAAAGTTTGACTATCTTTTTTTTACTGACTTCTCCAGCTTTCAAGATCAGGGATTCTGGCTACTTTCTCGGATGAAAGTTTTGTCAGTGCCATAATATTGTTAATGAGGTTTTTATTAACATTTTTATAGTTTGCAAGTTTTTCGTCAATTTCTTTTATGCATTTTTGAAGAGCAACAAGATCTTTTTCTGCTTCTTTTTTAAGGGAGTTCTTCTTCAAGATATTAGGAAAAGTAGTTGAACATCGAAAACTCTCTATTATATCGTACCCTCCAATAGAATATTTTGATTAAAATTGTATAAAAATTTAAATATCGGATATAACCTGAATTGATCATTTTACGAGCAGGAAAATTTGCGCTAGGGTGGGGCAAAACAATTTTGACAAGAGCCAATGAAATATCTTGAAAATGCCTGTTCTTTAAGTGGTCGCGTATGGCGATTGCGTCCTTCGGATGAGATGCAAGCTCTGGCAATTTCCCAGCGTTTTAATTTGCCTCTTGTCCTGGGGGATTTGCTGGCAGCACGTGGAATTAGCCTTGAAGAAGTCGAAGCTTTTTTAAATCCAACCCTGAAACAATTTCTTCCCGATCCTTCTACTTTTAAGGATCTTGATACCGCTGTTGAGCGTCTTTTGCATGCATTGAAAGAAAAAGAAAAAATTGCTGTTTTTGGTGATTATGATGTTGATGGGGCCACTTCGTCGGCTGTCTTGTATCGTTATCTTTCTGCTGTTGGTGCAGATATCGTCATTTATATTCCTGACAGAATGCGTGAAGGCTATGGGCCTAACGCACCAGCCCTTCTGACGTTAGCCGAACAAGGTGTCAAGCTTGTGATCACAGTAGACTGTGGCACGACAGCTTCTGAGCCTTTTGAAGAAGCGAAAAAAGCGGGTATGGATGTCATTGTGATTGATCATCACATGCCTGATGCCAAGCTTCCGTCTGTGACGGCTGTCTTAAATCCAAACCGTTTTGATGAATCTGGCGTTTATGGATATTTGGCGGCTGTGGGAGTTTGTTTCATTTTTTTGGCAGGGTTAAACCGGGCGTTGCGCGTACAGGGTTTTTTCTCTCAAAAGACTGAGCCAGATCTTCTGTCGTTACTGGATCTTGTGGCGCTGGGAACGATTTGTGATGTGATGCCTCTGAAAGGACTTAATCGCGCTTTTGTGACCCAAGGATTAAAGGTGATGGCAGCGCGTTGCAATTTAGGACTTAAAACGCTTATGGATGTGTCAGGTATTCGTGACATCCCTTCCGCTTATCATTCAGGATTTATTTTGGGCCCTCGTGTTAATGCCGGTGGCAGAGTGGGAAAATCAGATTTGGGTGCTACTCTTCTGACAACAGGAAATCCTCTTCAGGCAGAGCAAATCGCCCACACACTGAATGAATTGAACCAGGAACGCCAAAATATTGAGCAGGAGGTTTTAGAGCAAGCCATTTTACAGGCTGAGAAGCAATCCCATCCTCTGTTGATCTGTTATGGAATGAATTGGCATCCAGGAGTCATTGGAATTGTGGCGGGGCGATTGAAAGAGCGATTTAACCGTCCCTCTCTGGTAATCAGTCTTGATGAAAATGGTGTTGGCAAGGGATCAGGACGCTCTATCACAGGAATTGATCTTGGTTTTCTGATTCAGGAAGCAAAACGACAAGCATTGTTACTGGGTGGGGGCGGGCATGCCATGGCAGCAGGCTTTTCTATTGAAAGTCACCGAATAGAAGAGTTACACAATTTTCTGAATGACCATATCAACCGCCATCAGTATGATTTGACGCCTTGTCTGTCCATCGACAACCATCTTACATTGACAGGGGCTTCGGTTAGCCTTGCACAATTGCTTGAAACCCTTGCTCCTTATGGGCAGGGTAATCCTTCTCCTCGATTTATTTTTGAAAATGTGCGAATTCTCAAGGCGAATGTCGTTGGAAAAGATCATATTCGATGTCTCTTGACGGATGAAGGGGGGGGGCGTCTTTCTGCTATTTCCTTTCGAAGTTTACATTCTCTTCTGGGCGAGACTCTTTTGCATTCAAAGGGCGAATCCCTTCATATTGTTGGAACGCTGAAGCTTGATTCCTGGCAGGGAGAAGAGCGAGTACAACTTACCATCGACGATGCAATGTTTGCGCGGACGCTATTGCGTAAAGCCGGCTAGGTTCATGAATTTTCTTGATTTTATTCTTCCGCCCCGATGTGGCAGCTGTGGGACAGAGACTCTGCAACCTCTTGGATTATGTTCTTTTTGTTGGGAGAAACTTCATTTCATCGGAGAACCTCAATGCGAGAGATGTGGATATCCTTTTGAAATCGCAGAAATATCCGGGATTTTATGCGGCGCTTGTATGCAAAAATTGGCGTCCTATGACCGTTTGCGTGCTGTCCTTCGGTATGATGATGCCAGCAAGTTATTGCTGATGAGATTCAAACATGGAGATGCAACGCATCTGGCACCGCTTTTTGTAAGATGGATGGCACAGGCGGGACAGACTCTTATAACGGAAAGTGATGTTCTGTTACCCGTTCCCCTGCACTGGCGCCGCCTTTTAAAGCGTGAGTATAATCAGGCAGCTTTGTTGGCGCAAGGATTAAGCCGCCAGTATCATAAAGTTTATCTGCCGCATCTTCTGAAACGCAAGCGTTATACACCCAGCCAGGGAACGAAAACAGTACTCCAGCGCCTGGAAAATGTCGCGGGCGCCTTTCACATCCCTTCTTTCAAAAGAAACTTTATTGAAGGAAAAAAAGTACTTTTAATTGACGATGTCTATACGTCTGGTGCTACAATTAACGAGTGTGTGAAAGTACTGAATCATGCCCGGGTGAAGGGTGTGAATGTCTTGACACTGGCACGTGTTGTACGTCCAGAGATAATAAGGTGAGGGAAAAATGACTCTTCAGGAAAGTGATATATTGGTTTACACAACAAAAGTTTGTCCCTATTGCCATGCGGCAAAAGGGCTTTTAAATCAAAAAGGGGTTAAATTTAAAGAAATTGATGTCAGTGATCCCGTCGAGCGCTTGGCTCTTATTGAGAAAGCAAAAGGTCGCAAGACTGTTCCACAGATCTTTATTAAAAGCCAGCATATTGGCGGCTATGATGACCTTAAAGCGCTTGACGATCGAGGAGAGCTGGATCCGCTTCTCTTATAGTCTCGCGTTATTGATTTCAACCGTTTTTTATTTTACTCGAACGTTAAGATTTTTTCTCGTTCTTGAGAATTCCATTTGGTGTACATGACGCCACGATTAAATTTAGCAGTGAAAGAAGGTACTTGAAGTACACTCTCTGACGGGAATATATTTGAATCTTTCTAACACTAATTATGGATGAGTGATAAGGTGGTGCCTGGGGAGGGAATTGAACCCCCGACACGAGGATTTTCAGTCCTCTGCTCTACCAACTGAGCTACCCAGGCAACGCTTCTCACTCTTAATAAATTCCTTGTCACTTGTCCAGAGATTATTAAAAAAATAGATAATTGTTTTGGGTATTCAATCTAGCGAATAATTTTTCGCAAGAAAAGATGAGATAAGGCGTGTGCATAAACCAACTTACGCGTCAAACTTGATCTTGAGCAAAAGGATGATTCTTGAAAGAAAAGATCACATACAGGAACGGCTTTTCATTATCTCAAAATAAGCTCCACATTGATCCACACACCACGTTTGCTATACTTTCTTGCTTTAACAGTGCCATACAGAATCTGTCTCAGTTCACCTTGAGAGATTTTTTCATTTGTTTTTCTGATTTGTGTTAATGAATGAATGTGAAGTCCTGACTTATTTAAGAGAACAAAAAATTGCACTGGGCAGATGAAGGAATTGTAATCAATACCAAGCGCTTTGGAGAAAGCCACTTTATTGCATCAGTCTTAACTTGCAGTCATGGGCGTCATTTGGGTTTAGCCAGAAAAAACGCCAGCGTCACTTCAATTTTTCAGCCTGGCACAAAAATATCTCTGCATTGGAAAGCGCGTCTTTCTGAGCATTTGGGAACATGGTCGGGAGATTTTGTCTTCAGTCCTCTGGCAGATATCTTTGAAAAGGGGCTTTTACTGGCGGCTTTGGGTTCGGCGTGCGCTTTGATCGACGTAACGCTTCCGGAACGGGAGCCTCATCCCGATGTTTATCACGCCTTTCATCATTTTATTTATGCTTTGAACACGCCCTTCTGGCCGGATTCATACATCTATCTGGAACGTGTTTTGTTGGAAAATGCAGGGATAACTCTGGACTTCTCCCGTTGTGCTGCAACAGGAATGACAGAAGATCTTGTTTATCTGTCTCCACGTACAGGGCGTGCTGTGTCAAGAGAAGCAGGACTTCCTTATCACGATAAGCTCTTGCTTCTTCCTTCCTTTTTGACGCAAAATCCCTATCAAAACACAGAAAGAAAAGCAGAAGATATTTTAGAAGCCCTGGACATGATGGAAACATTTTTGACGCGCTTTATTCTGGACACGCATCACTTGAAAATGCCCAGCGCACGTGAAAGATTGAAAGCCAAATTGCAGCATCAATTGAAATTGAAGAGGATTGCATGAAACATACTTTGGTGAAGGATCATATCGGAAAAATTCACGAGACTTCGCTTGAAGAAGCGCTGGGTGAACGCTACCTGAGCTATGCCCTGTCTACAATTACGGCACGCTCTCTCCCTGATGTGCGCGACGGGCTCAAGCCTGTACAGCGTCGAATCCTTTATGCCATGAAAGAATCGGGCAACACCTGGGATAAATCCTATAAAAAATCTGCCAGTGCTATTGGTTATGTGATGATGAAATATCATCCTCATGGCAATGATCCTATTTATGAAGCGATGGTGCGCCTGGCTCAAGACTTCTCAACCCGTTATCCCCTGGTTGATGGACAGGGAAACTTTGGAAGTCTGGACGGTGACAATGCTGCAGCCATGCGTTATACAGAGGCGCGTCTGACACTTTCTGCGGCAGCCATGCTGGAAGGCATCGATGAGGATGCGGTAGATTTTCAGGAAACTTATAATAGCGAAACAAAAGAACCCAAAGTCCTTCCGGCCAGTTTTCCCAATCTTCTGGCCAATGGTGCGACCGGTATTGCGGTTGGCATGGCGACCAATATTCCACCTCACAATGTAGGGGAGATTTGTGACGCTTTGCTTCACTTGATCCGCCAACCCGAGGCATTGGTTGAGCAACTCATGAAATACCTTCCCGGCCCTGATTTTCCCACAGGTGGTGTGATTGTTGAAGAATCCTCAAGTCTCCTGAAAACTTATGAAACAGGGCGGGGCAGCATCCGATTGCGCGCTCGTTTTGAGGTTGAGCCCTTAAAATCAGGACTTTATCAGATTGTGATTACTGAAATTCCCTATCAAATTCAGAAAGCACGACTAATTGAGAAAATCGCCGATCTGGTAGTTGAAAAAAAAGTTCCCCTTCTTGCGGATGTCAGAGATGATTCAGCTGCCGATGTTCGAATCCTCATCACGCCCCGTAATCGAACGGTTGATCCTGAGTTGTTAATGGAAACGCTCTTCCGTCTGACAGATCTGGAAATACGCTTCAATCTTAATATGAATGTGCTTGACCAGGGGCGTTTCCCGCGCGTGATGTCTCTGAAAGATGTTCTCCAGGCTTTTTTGGCACATCGACAGGAAGTATTGTGTCGCAAGACCCAGTATCGTCTTGGACAAATTGATCATCGTTTGGAAGTCCTGGAAGGATTTCGTATTGCCTATCTTAACCTTGACGAGATTATTCGTATTATTCGGGAAGATGATGATCCCAAAGCTGTGATCATCGCCCAATGGAAGTTAACCGATATACAGGCTGAAGCCATTTTGAATATGCGGTTGCGTGCCTTACGTAAACTTGAAGAGATTCAAATTCGTGAGGAGCTTAAAAAGCTGGCCGAAGAGAAAAAAACACGGCAAGCTTTATTGCAGGATGAAAATCAGCAATGGACTCAATTAACTGAAGAAATCAAAAAAATACGAAAAGAATTTAGTAGTATGACTCTTTTGGGCAAGCGTCGTACAGATTTTTCCGTGGCTCCTGAACGTGAGGAAATTCCTTTGGAAGCCATGATTGAGCGTGAGCCTGTTACCATTGTGTGTTCAAAAAAGGGATGGATTCGAACGCTCAAGGGACATACCACTGATTCAGAAGACTTGAAATATAAGGAAGGTGATGAAGGTCGCTTCCTTATATCAGGTGAAACAACGGACAAGTTGTTGCTTTTTGCCACGAATGGTCGCGCCTATACCTTGAGTATCGACAAGCTTCCGGGCGGAAGAGGACATGGTGAACCTGTACGTTTGATGATTGATCTTCCCAATGAAGATGAAATTGTTGCTCTTTTTATTTTAAAGGCAGGAGAAATAGATACTCGTTTTCTCGTTGCATCCCGCGATGGCTATGGTTTTTTAATCAAGGCACAGGATATGGTTGCCCAGACGCGTGGGGGTAAGAAAATCATGAATCTTCCTGAAAAGCAAAAAGCCTTTATTTGTACTCCTGCAACAGGTGATAGCGTTGCTATTGTTGGAAATAATCGAAAACTTTTGATCTTTGAACTTTCTGAAGTTCCTGAATTAACCAGGGGGCGGGGTGTGATTTTGCAACGCTATAAAGAGGGCAGTCTTTCAGATATTAAGATCTTTCGTGCAGAAGATGGACTAACGTGGCAGTTGGGAGAGAAAGTACGGTGTGAAAAAGATCTTCGTCCCTGGCAAGGTCACCGCGCCCAGACCGGAAAATTACCACCTGTTGGATTTCCGAAGACAAATTGCTTCTAAATATGCTATATCAGAGGTGTTTTAAAGGATGATACCTTTAAAAATTTACCCTGAAAAAGGAGTTAATCTCTATGCAATATTTATCAATTTTTAAAAGTTTAACAAAGAACCAATCGTGGTTAAAGTATGGCACAGCCATTTTGGCGGGCTCACTTTTCCTGACTTTGTCCTCCAAGATCGATATCCCTTTCTGGCCGGTACCGATTACGATGCAAAGTTTTGCCGTTATTTTCCTTTCGGCTCTTTATGGGCGAAACCTGGCAATTGCAACCGTCACCACCTATATTCTGGAAGGAGCCTTGGGTATCCCTGTTTTTCAGGGCATGAAAGTAGGAGCCGCAGCGCTTTTATCTCCGACGGGGGGTTATATTCTAGGGTTTTTGCTGACAGCTTTTGTCATCGGCTCTTTAGCAGATCGTGGATGGGGTAAAACCCATTTATCTGCAGTGAGTCTTTTTATTTTGGGTGCGATTGTCATTGATATTCCTGGGATAGCGTGGCTTTTGTCTTTTGTGGGAACAGAGCAAGTTGTGCAAATCTGGCTTTCCTATCAGATTGCCTTTATCCTAAAGACAGGACTTGGCACGATTGTCATTCCGATGATTAAAAATAGGAAAATCAGTAACTTTTAACCCAAGTTTTCAAGAGGGGCTGTCTGCCGTTTTTTCATGACTTTGTCAAAAAGAATAGCGAAAGCCCCGTTTCCTGATACGTTCGCTGCCGAAATAATAGGATCAAAAAGGATATAAAGGGCTGTAATCAGAGCTGACATTTCTGGTGTAAAGCCAAGTTCAGCCTCTAAGACAGGAACCATCACAAGAATCGTTCCGGCAGGAACGGCCGCCACAGCGAACTTCGCAATCATAAAATAGCCCGTAAAGATAAGATAGCTATAGAAAGTAAAGGACTCAAACCCAAACGTCCTTAAAATAACCATAATCATAATGGGGATAGCAATGCTATCGCCAATCATGTGGATATTAAGAGTCGCCGGGATAATTGCGCGGGCGACTTCAGGATTGCCTGTATTACGCTCGGCAGAACGGATACTGATAGGCATTGCCGCAGCGCTGGACATTGTGGTAAAGGCTGCCAACGTTGCCGGAAAAACATTGCGTATATATTCCATGCCGCGCATAAAACGAAAGTTGGCCGCAATAAAATACATAAAGAACAAATAGACTATTTGCATGAGGGTGATGAGGCCAAAAACAGGCGTATAATCTTCCAGAATCTCTCCCAGAATTCCCTCATGTTTCAGCTTCAAGACGAACCCCATGATAAAGAGAGGCAGGACAGGAATAAAAATGCGGTTCATGAAGTAATCAACACAAAATTTGAGGACAGAAACTCCTTTTTCAACAAGAGCAACACGCTTGTAGGTAAAAATCAGTCCTACAGCCAGCCCCAGAAACATCCCGCGGTCATTGCCAATCACTGTAGGCAAAGGCAATGTCCATAAGGGAGTTAAAGTATCCATTGCAGCTGCGTCTGTGCCGCGGGGGGCAACGGAGACAAGATTTGTAAGATGGGCTATGTAAGCTGTTAGAATAGAAATAAAATTCGAAAAAATGACCATTCCTACCAGTACAGTAACAAATACAAAGGCTCCTTGCCGTAGGGAAAGGATACAAGAAGAAAGGTAGGTAAAAATCACCACAGGAAGAACAAACAGCAATATTTCTTTAATGGATAGGCTAAGTGCGTAAAAAAAAGCATTCACCTGAAAAGGAAGTTTATCGCCTGCCACCAGGGCAAAGCCAATCACAAGCAGTAACGTAACAGAACTATTTTGCAGTAGTTTTTTAAGGGGACTGAAAATCATCGAGAAAATTTGCTCCAGTATCAGCAATAATCTCTTTATAAATAGGCATCTCTTTTATTTCGTCAAATAAAAAAAGAAAAATAACTTAAAAAAAGCGCTACGTTTGCTTTTTATGAAAACCCGTAAGAGAATATTACGATTTCTTCTCTATGCTTCGATATAATGAACAATCAAATTATAGGGAATTTATGGATTTGCCACTATGTGATGAAGCAAAAAAGATTCTCTTTTCAATTTTGTTTAATTCAAAAAATCTTGTAGAAGAATCCCGACTTTTATTGAAGCATCAAAGGTATGCCAGATCAATTTTTTGTGCATTATGCGCTTATGACGAATTAGGAAAATACTATTTTGCTCTCAATGAATTCCTTCATAAAAGTCTCAATGATTTTGACGTAAAAAATTTAACAAAGCTTTCTCACCAAAGCAAATATAAAATCGCCCATAATGGGTTCGCTTGGGTTAAAAGTTATTTAGGAAAATTGAACAAAGCAGGTGTATTGGAAAATGCAAAAAAAATGAAATCTTATATGGAATTTCTGGAAGGGATATATAAAGATAAAGATCATAAGAGGCTTAACGATATAATACAGAGGTTGTCAGTAGATAAAATATCATAACAATCCTGAAAAATTCCTGAAAGTTGAGGCTGTAAGAACATCAATTAAAAAAGTTATTGATTCATCTATTGATAAATAGTCGACTTGAAAGCTTTTCTTCTGCCAAAACTTCTCCTGCCAAATAAAGAGAACCACAGATGAGAACCCTGGCGGGCTTTTTTTCTCTTTGAACGTCTATGTGTTGCAGCGCTTCCTGTACACTTGGGGATAAGACGGCAGAAAAGCCAAGCTTTCTGGCTTTGTCATAAAGGATATGAGTATCCAGCTTCTGGTAGGGATTTTGAACAGGGACGATGAAAAGGCGCTCAACATGACTTTGGAAAATACCCAGAAAAGTCTCATGATCCTTATTCCTAATCATGCCAATAATGATATAAAGCGGCAGTCCATCTTCTTTTTTCCATCTTAAAAGTGTTTCAAGAATCACCTTGGCTCCGTCTGGATTGTGCGCGCCATCCAGCCAAAGTTCGATGCCTGGGGTAGAAGGTAATCGTTGTAGTCGACCTGGCCAAGATGCTTTGCTCAATCCTTTGGAGCAAGAAGAAGGATCAAGACCCAGACCCAGATAGAAACCCGCAGCTAACGCTAACCCAGCATTTTGGATCTGGTGAATGCCTGAAAGAGAGGGATGTGGAAACTTGAAAGCCTTCCCTTTCCATATAAATTCCAGATGATCTCTCTTTTCTGTGATCTGCCAGGTATCTCTTTCAGAAAAAACTGGACACTTTAATTCCTGTGCGCGGCTTAAAATGACTTTTTGCGCTTCAATGGGATGGCAACACGTTACCAGAGGACAACCTTTCTTTAAAATTCCTGCCTTTTCCCGGGCAATTTCTTCAAGAGTTTCTCCTAAATAATCTGTGTGATCGATTGAAAGGGATGTAATGACGGTCAAGACAGGGTTTTCCAGAACATTTGTTGCATCTAGTCGCCCCCCCACTCCTGTTTCCACAAGCAGAAAATCAGCAGGTACTTCTGAGAAAGTAAGAAAAGCAGCTGCTGTCGTTAATTCAAACCAGGTAATATCTTGGGGTTCTTCTTTTCGGCATCGCTCGATCAGGTCAAGTAAGTATCTGTCCTCTATTTCTTGTCCAGCCAAAACGATACGCTCATTAAATTTTACAAGATGAGGTGATGTATAAACATGAACGCGCTTGTGTGCGGCTTCCAGCATGGCACGCATCAGGGAAATGGTTGAACCCTTGCCATTGGTGCCCGCCACATGAATCGTAGGGGGCAAACGATGATGGGGCGACCCCAATCGTGCAAGAAGAGAAAGAATTCTCTCAAGCCCCAGTTTTGTAACTGTCGGGTAATGTTGGGCAATAAGGTCAAGCGAAAAAGTCATATAAATTCCAAAAATTATCAGATTATAATATTTTGTTAAATTGTCATGCTCTTAATTTTTTTGAATGGCCTTATATAGGAAATATAGCTTATCTTTTTGACAAAAAAGAGAATTATAAGTTAGGTGTTAATGAGGGGATGTCCTCATAGTTATGAAGGGATAAGGGAGTGCAAATGAAATACTTACGGTATGTCTTTTTTTTTAAACTGCCTTGATCCTTTTCATATTTGTGTTATTTTTAAAATAGTTTTTAAGTGTGATTAAATATTGTGGATAATGATATGGGTAGCCTGAGATCCTGGGTGTTTCCTTCCTGCTCTTTTGAGCAATGGAAGGGGTGTGAAGATTTTTCACTGTTACCATTAATTTCTGTCGTCTGCATCGTCGTGGCCGCGCCGGCCATATAATTTTCTCTCTTTCCAATATTTTAAAAAGTTCTATCTCCCTTCTCACTTAGTATAGGAAATGATGTTATGAGACGACATATTTTTATTTATGGTTTTTCAATATTTTCAATGTTTTTTGGGTCTGGAAACTTGGTTTTTCCTCTCGAAATTGGCGTTGATTCTGGTTCTCATTGGTTTATCGGGTTTCTGGGATTATTCCTGACGGGTGTTCTTTTGCCTTTTTGCGGACTTTTTGTCATTAAACTTTATAAGGGAAGCTATAAAGCCTTTTTTGCAGAAGCGGGGACAGCAGGCGGCATACTCCTGCCTTTGTTTACCCTCTCTCTTTTAGGATCATTTGGTGTTGTACCTCGGTGTATTACGGTTGCGCATGGAGGAATTGGCTATATTTTTCCGCAAATACCTCTCATAGTTTTTAGTCTTATTTTTTGTGGCATTTGTTTCCTTATTTGTCTCAGGGATCAGTGGATGATTTCAATTCTGGGAAAATGGTTGACGCCTATTTTATTGGTATGCCTGTGCTTTTTAATTGGTTTGGGGATACTGAAGGCTCCTGACATAAATTTGGAGCTTATCCCGCCAGTGACAAGCTTTACATCGGGATTTCTTCGCGGCTATGAAACCATGGATTTATTTGCAGCTTTCTTTTTTTCTTCTCTTATTTTCAGGCAAATTCAATTACTTGTTCCTTTCCCGGAAGATCACAGAAGTATAATCAAGATTGCTTTGAAACCGAGTCTGATAGGCGCAGGTTTACTTGCGATCATTTACATGGGTTTTGTTTTTCTGGGAGCCTATTATAAGCCGATAGCAACAGGGGTGGCACCGGAGTTGATTTTGCCTACTATTGCGACTCATCTTATGGGAAAGAAGGCGGCTCTCCTTATTGGGATCATTATGACTTTTTCTTGTCTGACAACGGCGGTTGCCCTTAATAATATTTATGCCCGGTATCTTTGTTCCTATCTTAAAGCAGGAGAGCGATGGTTCCCAGGCATTCTTGTGATGACAACCAGTATATCTTTCTGTGTTTCCTTGCTTGATTTTAAGGGTATTTCAGCGTTTCTATCGCCTGCTTTGGAATTATCCTACCCGAGTCTGATTATTTTAACGTTCCTGTCGATTTTTCTGACAGGCTTTCGACGATTGAAGATATTTCTTTTTTATGGCGTCATAATAGGCATGATTGGATACAAGTATTTGATGGTTTATAGTCATTCCCAATAAGCTTTAAGAGTTAATATATCTTGAGATTATCTCTTTCTCTTGTTTCAAAAAGAGCGGGAAGGAATTTTATCCAGAGAATGCCCAGAAAACCGGCGATTGTTGTAAAGGTGAAAAATCCCTTCCATCCCAGGATATCAACAAAAAAACCTGAAAGGGAAGATATGCTCACTTGACTCAGATGCGTGAGGGAAGTGAGAAGAGCAAGCTGGGTGACGGCATATTCTTTCTTGCAACATGTCAGTTGATAGGAAAAAAAAGCAATAATAGCGATTCCCTTGCTTAGATCTTCAAGAGCGGTAGTGGTGTATAAAAGAGGGAGAGAAGCTCCCCCCCATGTCTGAACCAAATAACAAAAGCCTGATAAACCATGAGATATCCCCCCGATCCATAAAGTTTTGAAGTAGCCATGAGAACGAAGAAGAGTCCCTCCCAAAACGCCTCCCAACACCGACATCCACATTCCAAAAACTTTTTGACAATTGGCTATTTCGCCTTTTGAAAAACCCAAATCAAGGTAGAAAAGGGAAGGCATGCTCCCAATAAGATTATCCTGAAGCCTGAAAAGAAACATAAAAATTAAAACAGACCACCACCCCGGATGGGAAACGAAAACTTGAAAAGGAGCAAGCAGAGCTTTTCTAAAAAAAGAAGTTTTAAGGTCTATCAGTTTTTTTTCATAGGAAGATTTAGGCAGGGCAAGAACTACAAAAGGTCCACCTATGAGAAAAATACCAAAGAAAAAATAAAGAGAAGCCCAAGAAAAATAATTACTTAAGGCAAGAGCGCAGGCCCCTCCAAAAAGCATTCCCACACGATAACAAAAAAACCCTGTCGATTCTCCAACGCCCCATTGAAGAGAGGGAAGAATCTGGATTTGATAAGCGAGTAAAATCATGTCGCTGGTGGCGGCAGAAATCGTCAGGAAAAAGCCTAAAGCAATAAAAAGAAAGGGAAATTCTATCGGGCTTATTTGGGAAAGGGATAAAAGAGAGAGAAACGCTGTACATTGAACGACAAGCATCCAGGCTCGCTGTTGTCCAAATTTTTCTGAAAGGTAAGGAATATGAATATGATCGATAACAGGAGACCACAAAAACCTTAGGGCATACGGCAGATGAAGGAATGAAAACAGCCCAATTGTTGTGTAGGAAATCCCATATTCCTTAAGCCACACAGCCATGGTAGAACCAGTGATCATAAAGGGAATTCCCCCCCACACCCACAAGAAACCCATCTTTAAGATACTAGGACTGAAATAAGGGGTCATGAGATCCCAAATGTCTATACGCTTAGACCGTGCTAGCTCGATATTCATATTAAATTTCCTTCCGTAGGGAATGAGGATTAAGGTAGTGTTTTATTTTAAAATCAGGTACTTCCTGAAGAGTTGTGTAAGGCCATTCCCGCAGCTTGTGTAAAGGAAAAACAGTATCTCCTTCATAGTTTTTTTTGATTTCTGTCAACAAGAAGTCTTGTATAAGATTTTGCTTTAAAAAAAGATCGGCAATCATGGCTCCCCCTATCATAAAATATTTTTTATTGTCAGGAAGATCAGAAATATTCAAGAATTCATCGAGAGATGAGACAAAGACAACACCTGAGTCGACATAACGCCGGCAAGTTGTTGAAAAAACAATATTAAAGCGATCCTTGAGGAAACTGTCCGACACAGATTTAAATGTTTTGTGTCCCATAATGACCACATGAGCATATGTTGTTTGTCGAAAATACCTCAACTCTTCTGGATAAACCCACGGTAATTTTCCACTTTTTCCAATGATTCCCCGTGGATCACATGCCATCATTCCCGTTATTTTTTTGAACCTTGAACTCCTTTTCCAGGTTGTGTCTATTTCCCAAATCTCTGCAGGAAATTCTGGAAAATTTTTTCATCTTTTGTAACGTATGAGAAAACTGTCTCGTATTCAAGAATTTTATGCTCGATCATCAACCCTTCTTTACGATACAGTCAACTTTCTGTTCTTTGAGTTTGCGGCAAAGGGTTTTTGCATTCTCGTATGAGAAAAGCCCTACACGTAGACGGTAACGTATTCCCTCAGATTCTCCCATATCGACGCGTCCATAGACAGGTTTAAGGCCTTCCAGTAAGGGCTTCAGGTGTCGAAGGGCAGTAAGCCTTTTCCATTCCCGTTCGACGGCTTCTCGGGTTTTGAGAGAGGCAAGTTGTACCCAGTGAGTTCCCTTGTCAGAGACCATTGAGGGGGTATCCTGATTAGTTTTTTTAGTTTTGATAGATGATCCTGAAATCGTGATGGAAGATTGTTTTTCTACTAGCTCTCCTTTCTCATCAGAATTTTTGGTAACAGGCGAGAGAGGCTTATCAGTTTTTGACAACGCTGAAGACCTCGTCTCCGTTTCCTTATCGACAGAAAGTTGTTGGAAATCCGGAGAAGTTTCTGGCACCTCTTCATTCATCAAACCCGTAATGAAATCTTCTGGCAAGCTGGGAGGAGGCGCTATCGGTTCTTCTGGTTCTTTTAATAGATGTTCTATTTTTTCGTCGGGTTGTTTGGCTGACAGTTTTTGATAAATAGTTTTATATTTTAAAGGTTCCTGATCTGATTCCTGGGCAGCAGGTTTTGTCTTAAAGGGTTTTTCAGGAGCTTGAATCGTGGGGAGTTCATAATCGGGAATAGAGGTAGAAGTATGCTGGGAAACATAAAAAATGACTCCTATAGCAACCACAGCGCCCGCAAAAATGCACAGGGTTTTCATAGAAGGTCTCAGAGAAAGAAGACGGGGTTTGCGTGAAAACAGACGGTCTTCAGAATCAATATGAAATTCTTTTTGCCATTTTGAAGGTTCCATCAGCGCATCTCCTCTACGGGGGTGATTCCCAAAACTTTAAAACCGGAAGCAAGAACTATGGCCGTCGCCCAAACAAGTGCAAATCTTTGTTGTGTAATGTCAGCGCTGTCAGGGAAAATAAAGCGTAGTTCCGCTTCTTCCTTTCCTTTATTCCATAGTGCATGAAAGGCGCTTGCTACTTCTGAAAGATAATAGGCAATACGATGGGGTTCAAAAGCTTCTGCAGCCACTTCTACCTGACGCGGCCAATGCGCGAGAATTCTCACCAAATCCTGGTCTGTCTTATCTTTTAACAAGTCCAGATTAATCTTGGCCAATGTCTGGGCGCTGATATCCAGATCAGGAAAGGTTTCTTTTACATGTCGGAGGACTGAGTGACATCGTGCGTGGGCGTATTGGACATAAAATACGGGATTATCCCGAGATTGCGAAATCACTTGGTCGAAATCAAAATCCATTGCGGCATCGTTTTTGCGCGCCACCATCATAAAGCGAATCGCATCTTTTCCTACTTTTTCGAGCGCTTCTCGCACCGTTACAAAGACGCCTGCCCGTTTGGACATCTTCAAAACAGTTCCTTGATCCATGAATTTTACCATCTGGCAGATGCGGACGATCAATTTGGTCTTGCCTTGCGTAATGGCATGGGTTGCTGCTGTGATGCGCTTGATATAGCCGCCGTGATCTGCTCCCAGAATATCAATCAGAAGAGAAAATCCCCGCAGATACTTATCATAATGATAGGCGATATCCGGTGCTAAATATGTCCAGCTTCCATCTGATTTTTTCAGAGGTCGATCTATATCATCTCCAAAAGCTGTTGACTTGAAAAGACTTTGTTCCCTTGGTTCCCAGTCTTCAACAAGTTTCCCCTTGGGTTTTTCCAGAATGCCCTGATAAATTAACCCCTGTTTTTCAAGGGACTGAAAGGCTTCTTCTACTTTTCCCTGTGCGACGAGTTGACGCTCAGAGGTGTATACATCCAAATGAATTCCAAGAAGGGAAAGATCTTCACGGATAAGTTTCATCATTTTTTCAACAGCAAAAGATCGAAATTCTTCAACCCAGGCTTCTTCCGGCAAATCAACCCATTTCATATGATCCCTTTGGGCGATCTCTTCTCCAGGGGGGATCAAGTATGCTCCCCGATAGGCTGCAGGTTCTGGGGCTTCTTTTCCCAAGGCTTCCAGATAGCGCGCATAGAGCGAGCGTGCCAATTGCAGCGCTTGCCCTCCCGCATCGTTAATATAGGATTCACGCGTAATGTCATATCCTGCCTTTTCCAGCAGAGAAGCCATGATATCTCCTACAACCGAGATTCGGCAATGCCCTATATGCAGGGGGCCTGTCGGATTAACCGACGGATATTCTACGTTGACCCGTTGTCCCTGCCCCATAGGGGAATCGCCATAAGTCAGACCAGAGCGCAAGATCTCTCTCAGTCTCTCCAGCCAAAAATCGGGTTTCATCCGAAAATTGATAAAACCCGGCATGACGGCGGTGGCTTCTGCTACCTGGGGAATGTTCCTCAATCGAGGCAGAAGAAGCTCTGCAAGTGATAGAGGGGGCATTCCTGCTTCCTTTGAAAGAATCATGGCGGCATTGGTTGAAACCTCACCATGCAGGGGATCACGAGGCGGTTCAGTTGTGATACGATTCAGAATCAGGGAAGAGGGCAGGAGCCCTTCTGCCATCAGCTGTTGAATAGAATTCAGAATTTCTGTCCGCAAGAGGGTGAATAGATTCATGGTCATCTTTTGTTCATTCTCAAAAATAATAGAAATAACTTCCTATACTGTATAATATGATTTAAATACCATGTTATTGTAGATTGAAAAGATTTTTTTGAAGGAATGATTTTGAAAGATTTGGGTTCTATTCTGGAGATGACGCCAGACAAGGATACAGAGGGGTTCTCCCTGCGCATCACAGATCGTGCTTGTGGTAAAATCGCTTCTCTTTGTGAAATTGAAAAAAGCAAAAATCCCGCTGCTTCTCCCTATTTACAATTGAAAGTAGAAGGGGGAGGGTGTTCAGGCTTTCAGTATCACATTGGTTTTTCCCTCTCTCATGGAGAGGGTGAAATCTATTTTCACGCCAAGGAGATAGAGGTCGGGATCGATCTGACTTCTCTCGAGATTCTCTCCGGCTCTGTCATCGATTATGAAGAAGATATGATTGGCTCAGCCTTTTCCATTAAAAACCCCAATGCCACATCTTCTTGTGGATGCGGCAACTCTTTTTCCGTGATGTAATATGGAAACAAAAATAGCGACCTGGAATGTCAATTCCATCAGAGTGCGACTCCCTCACGTTCTTAAATGGGTTGCTGAAGCAAAACCTCATATTCTGCTGTTGCAGGAAATCAAATGTGAGGATCACACCTTCCCAAGGGAAGCTTTTGAAGATTTGGGATACAATATCGCCCTTGCAGGGCAAAAAACGTATAATGGCGTTGCCATTCTTTCCAGGGAACCTCTTGAAGATATTTTGATTGGCCTTCCAAATAATGATGAAGATACGCAGGCACGCTATATTGAGGCTGTCTGCGGTAAATTTCGGGTGGCATCCGTGTATGTTCCCAATGGTATGGAGGTGGGAAGCGATAAATATGCTTATAAATTAGCATTCTTCCGTCATTTGAACGCTCATTTGGAACAGCGTCTGAAATGGGGAGAATCATTTATTGTGGCAGGAGATTACAATGTCGCTCCCTATGAGATTGATGGGTATAACCCTGTTGCATTCCGCCAGGAACGCATTTTGTGCAGTCAAAAAGAACGTGAGGCGCTTCGGCAGATTTTATATTCCGGTTATACGGATGCCTTGCGTGCGCTTCACCCATTGCAGGAACATCTTTACACGTGGTGGGATTATCGGGCGGGGTCTTGGCAAGCTAATCAGGGATTTCGAATCGATCATCTTTTGCTAACGCCGCAAGCAGCAGATCTTTTGATACAGTCTGAAGTGGATGTCTTGCCGCGGTCAGCAGAAAAAGCCTCTGATCATGCGCCGGTGTGGGCTGTCTTTTCCTAACAGGTCACTTTTTCATAAGTGGCGCCTGATTAAGGCATTCCCCAATATATTTAAAGCGTGGAATCATTTTTTTCTCTTGTTCGATAGACTCCTGAAACATGGAGACTGGTCTGACCCAAAGACCATAATCACCATATAAAGCCTGATATACAACCAATTCTTCGAGAGTCTCGGTATGTCGCGAAACACCAATGACTTGATAAAAATGACCCTTGTAATGTTGATAGAGACCCAGCTTCATCAAATCTACTCCTTCCTTAAAATAATGTTTTTATCTTTTGGCTGTTTGCTATCTGTTTATCATTCTGTCACTGATCTGGAAAGAAGAGAGAAAATCAGGGAAATATGCCGATTTTCTGATATAAATCACTTTCAAGATTCATTTTTTAATGATAAACGATAAAAATATATTGATTTTCATTTTTATCCTCTCTATGATGATGTCGAAACAATATAACGAATTGAGGTGTATTTATGGATCGTATTCAAAAAGTAAGTTCTTATCTTTTAATTATTTTCAATGTGTTGTTGATCGCACTTCCCCTCCTCATCATTCTTCAGTGGATATTCATTGAAACCAAAATAACGGATGTGGGGTCGGTTATAAATTTCTTTGGGACGTTTGAAAGAACAATACAAACGCCAGAAGGTTTTGTGAATTTGAGTACGATTCACTGGACGCCCCCTTTAAAAATCTTAGGCTTAAGCTCGGATATTTTAGGTTTGCTCCCCCTTCTTTTAAGCCTGTTTGTTCTCAAATCAATTTTTAGAAATTATCAACAGGGTGAGATTTTTAGTACAGCCAATGCTACTCATTACCGTTCCTTAGGCTGGCTCTTTTTCCTGGACGCCCTCCTTATAAAGTCTCTTAGCAACACACTTCTTGTTCTGGCTGTTACGTTTACGAATCCTCCTGGACACCGCTATCTTACCGTTTCTTTTGGAACGCCCAATATGAAGCCTCTTTTTTGCGGAATTCTTGTGATCGTTATTTCCTGGGTCATGCTAGAAGCTAGCAAGCTTCAGGATGAACAAAAATTTACCATATAAAATGGAGTATAATCATGAGCATTATTGTGAACCTCGATGTGATGCTGGCGAAGCGAAAGATGAAGCTTCAAGATTTGGCTGAAGCTATTGGTATTACAGTTCAAAATTTATCTATTTTAAAAACAGGGAAAGCAAAAGCAATTCGTTTTTCAACCTTGATAAGTATCTGTGACCATTTGGATTGCCAACCAGGAGATATTCTAGAATTCAGAAAAATCGGAGATCAGTCATGAACATCTTTCGATCGATTCTTTTGGGGTTGGGACTTATTGTGTTCTTAAGCTCTGTTTTAGCATCAGAAGAAATTACTCCCTATAAATTTCCCCATAAGGGTGGACCCAAATCAGCTCCTCATTATGACATCCCTCCATCGTCCAGATTCACTGTAAGGCGTTTGGAAGCTGATGCGCCCGATATTGTTTATTATTTCACCAAGGCAAAAGGGGGCGAGAGATATCCCATCGCTCTGGTGTGTGGTGGTTCCTCTAGTCCAGATGAAATTGATAGCATTATCCACGTTCATCGTTATCTTTTACAGGAATTTATGGATGCAGGTGCAGGCGTTCTCACAGTGGAGCAATGGGGTGTTGATGGAAATAAGGTTCATCAAAAAGAATTCATGGATCATTACACGCGCTCAGAACGCTTAAAGGATCATAAGGCTGTGATTGCACATCTGAAATTGAACCCTCCATCTGGATGGAATGGGAAGCTTATTTTCTTAGGTGTTTCTGAAGGCGGTCCAATTGTAACAACTCTCACAACGGACTATCCAGAAATCACTCTTGCTACCATTAACTGGTCTGGCGCAGGCGATTGGGCGTGGCGTGAAGAGCTGTGGGTTTTCTTGCAAGACTTTCTTTCTCAAAATCCTGAATGTCCTCAACATCATAAAAAACTCCGTGATTGCAAAGCTTGCTCTGAACCTATTGTATCACGAGAACGATACGATGCTTATATGAACGATACTGTGAACAATCCCACAGCTGAAAAATATTTTCTTAATATGACGTATAAATATCACGCCGATGCCTTAAATTATCCGCCACCCTCTTATCAAGAGCTGAAAACACCATTTTTGGTGGTTGCAGGCACTCGTGACTCCATCATCTCATCGAGTGATGCTTTTGTTCAAAAAGCTAAGAATGCAGGCTGCAAAATAACTTACCTGCGCATAGATGACATGGATCATTATGTGGCAAGAAGACCTGATATAATTAAACAATCTTTTCAATGGTTGCGTGAACAAATGAGATTAAATAATTAAGTACAACTGTCGATAAAACAATCAATATCCTCAGGTAAGGTATTAAAGCTGGTCACCAAACGGTAAATATTTCTGCCCAACAAAGGCCAGGAGTAGAAATAGTGTCCTTTTGCCAGAAGGCTATCCGCCATATCTCTGGGTATTTCAACAAAAATAGAATTTGCTTCTACTGGAAATAGGATTTTAATTTCTGATGCTTTTCGCAAGCCTTGCGCCAATTTCTGCGCCATCAAATTGGCATGTTGAGCATTTTTTATCCAGAGATCATGTTCAAGAAGCGCCAGAAGCTGGGCTGATATAAAACGCTGTTTGGATGCAAGTTGCCCTGCACGCTTGCGCATATAGCCAAAATCCTTGGCCAGATCGGGATTAAAAAAGATCACAGCTTCTGCCAGCATTGCACCATTTTTTGTACCGCCGAAAGAGAGAACATCAACGCCGGCTTTCCACGTCATTTCTGATGGTTTACAGTCAAGACTTGCTATAGCATTCGCAACTCTGGCCCCATCCATGTGCAGATATAAACTATAAGATTTGGCTAATGCTGACAGACTTTTGATTTCTTCAATTTTATAAATGGCCCCTTCTTCTGTAGGCTGAGTGATGCTGATCGCTTTTGGGCGACTGTGATGAATACCACCATGTTGAGCCAGTTGTATAATTGATTCTGCTTCTTGGAGATTAATTCTCCCCTGTTCTCCGGATACGCCTAAAATCTTACCGCCTGTGAAGAATTCTGTCATGCCGCATTCATCACGTTCAATATGACTGTGAGTGTGGGCAATAACCGATTCAAAAGGTTTGATAAGACTGGTCAAAGCAAGAGAGTTCGCAGCTGAACCATTAAAAACAGGAAAGACGATTAAATCATTGGATTCAAAAACTTCACGAAACCGTGTAGTCAGTCTTTCCGTATACTCATCTGCACCATAGGCTTTGGCATAGCCACTATTGGCTAATTCAAGGGCTTTTATAATTTCTGAGCTAATACCAGCAGTATTATCGCTTGCCAAAAAAGTCATAACATTACTCCAGAAATGGTATGAAAAACGTGGCGGAGGGGATGGGATTCGAACCCACGATACGGGATTAACCGTATAACGGTTTAGCAAGGCGATATTTTTCTTAATAAATAAATTGTTATACATAGATTATAAATCTTTGAACATTTTTATGTTAGTTTAATGTTAGAGTCTGTCTCTATAGGCTTGTGGAACTTGGAATATTCATTATTATATGGATATTCTCTTCATAAGGTTAAAAACGATGCGCTCTTGTAAAAAATTCTTCCTTCGTTTCTTTCGTTTTAGGTTGAACGTTTTAAGGGGGCTGCTTCTCATTCTCTTCCTGTCTACCTTTCCTTTCCCTTGCGATGCTTTGCCTGCAACTCCTGATTTATGCTGCAAAACGTCTCCAGGAGCCCTCGGATGGTCAGTCTGTTTTACGCCTGGGTGTGATTGCACTCAGTTTGTCGTTCAAACGCTTGGTACCGCTCAGAAGTCTGTCTATGTTCAAGGCTATGGTTTTACCTCCCTTCCCATTGCTCAAGCCTTGATTCAGGCGAAAGAGCGAGGGGTTATGATTCAGGTGATTCTTGACCGGAGTCAGCTCCATACACAGTATTCGCAACTCCCTTCCCTTGTTGGCGCGGGCATTCCCGTCTCTATTGATCTTATTTCAGGAATTGCCCATAACAAAGTGATGATTGTTGATGAGTGGCAGGTTTTTACAGGTTCTTTTAATTGGACGACCAATGCCCAAGAAAAAAATGCAGAAAATCTCTTGCTGATCAAAGATGCAACGCTTGCCGGGTTCTTTTTAAAGAATTGGCAAGATCGTCACTCTGCCTCTCAAAGCATAGAACAGGCCTTGGAAAAAGCAAAGCGCTAAGACCTTCCTCTGCCCCCCCTTCAATGTTCTCTCCGTTCTGAGAGCTTACGTGACATCAGGAGGGTCTGCCCAAATAAACAGGGGATTGGGGAGTGGATGGCTTGTAGGAGGGTTAGGATGCTTGTTTTCTTCCTGGCTTTTGATCTGATTCTCTTGGTTGAGGGGGATGTCTTGTTCTGCAGGAAGAGCATCAGGGGTATTAAAGAGCTCGATTTCTTTTTGCCGTCGTGTCACAAGACCAGGCAGCCGTTGTCCTTGGGTATCATGAGCCCACTTTACCCACCAGAACAGGGCATTCTTGAAGTTTCTTAGTTTTAAATAGACATACACACAAGAATTTATAAAATGATCGATGCCCACATTATAGGCAAAGGACACGAGAGCATCATGCTGGTTTTGTGTGACAGAAAAATCAATGTATCGGTTGAGGTAAACCTCAAAACGTTTGATATCTTCGTTCAAAAGCTTGAGGGCCTGTTCTTGGGTGATCGTTTTTAGGTTTTCTGTGGGTAATAACGCATGGCCATACCCAATCGTCTTGACCCCTCCTGAATCTGCATAAACACGGGAGCTGAATCCTTCAAAACTTTTAATCATCTCAATCCCCCTTTGGGATATTGTCATCAAACGTTTTGAAGGATCCGGTAAAGCATTTGTTGACGTTGGAGAGCAGGGGACAGAGGCTTTGGCGAGTTCGCATTCACGCTTGGGTTCATTCATTTTAGTCAGTCTACAATAGAGTTCAATCCTTAGATTCCATTTTTCATCTGTTTACGTGAGGGGCAAACCCCTCGTCTTTTTTATCCTCTCTCTTCGTCTTTCTTGTCCATCATCTCAGAAGTCATATGATCTTCACCACGTCTCCATGACCACGACCAACGTCCTGAGCGGATTGCAAGAGGTTGAGATGAGATCACAGCCGGAGACACCGTCTTTTGACGCAGCTTTTCATGGTAAAGAAGGTGAGGTTTATCTCGGGAGAACTCTGTTTCATAAAGATCGAGTTGCTTTTCAAAGATCATCAACTTTCCCAGCCAATCATAAAGACGAGGACATTTATCTTTGCCGCATACCCCTTGCAGTTCTAAAAACAAAGAAGGCGTTGGCGCAGGAAAGGGCGGAACGGCTCTCACAACCAGCGTGTCAGGATTGAGAGGGGGGAGTATCTCTGTTTTCATGCAGCCACTGATCAACAGCACTCCGATCAGGAGTAGGTTGGATACAAACTTCTGCTTGCTCTTTTTGTACATCAATAATCCTTTCACACTGTTTTTTAAGCTCGACAATTTCTTGTTTGAGGGCTTCATTCTCCGCTTCCAGGGCAGCATCTCTTTTGAAGAAGAAAGAGATAACCCGATACCCCAAACTGCCAAGACTCCCGAAGAGTCCGGATAAGGTCTCGAGAATTTTAAAGATCAAGAGTCCCAACATGAGTCATGAATCCTCTGACAAGATTTTAAACAAGCCCTTATTTTATCATCTCTCCCCAAACTTAGAAAGAAAATCGAGCATTCTGGCCGATTTTTCCATAATGAGCGATCCTATTGTGCGTTATTTATTCTGATTAAAGTGTATTGACATACTAAAAATAATATTGGTAACTTTGAACGAGATAACAATCCGTCGTAACAGTATGGAGAATTGTGAGATGTCTCGTGTTAAAATGTTTAAGTAAAATTCCCAACCATTATTTGGTCTTGGGCGGGAACTTTTTAGCCTTCTTTGACCTTTATCTGTATATCCACCTCGCTGTGATCATCAATCAGCACTTTTTACCCCATCATTCCTTTTTTATGACGGAATCCTTCTCTCTCCTGAATATTTATCTGCTTGCCCCTGTGGTTTCTCTTCTCTTTGGTTTCTGGGGAGATAATAAAGGGCGCAAGAAAGTGGTGGTTTACTGTTCTCTGATCATGGCGGTGGCCACTTTTTTAATCCTCATTCTTCCCTCTTATGAAAGCATCGGCGTCTTTGCCGGTTATTTCTTCGTCTGTTTGCGTCTTTTGCAGGGGATTGCCTTGGCAGGAGAACCCGCCGCCGTGGCGTTGTACATGATTGAATCTGTTCCCATCAAGCAATCTCCTTTTTATCTATCTCTTGTCTGTGCTATGGAAAGTCTGGGAGGCATCTTTGCCTTGGGATTGGGCAGCATAACCCTTTACTATGATTTGCCTTGGAGAATTCCCTTTGTGGGTGCTTTCATTTTTGTGATTTTTTCATTATTTTTACGACAACATCTTGAAGAGACGCCTGAGTACAGGCAAGCCAATACCACAGAACGAATCGCCAAAGGGTATGAAACAAAGAAACTCTCAGAGATCTATCACCTGCTCCCCCTTAAAAAGAGAAATCTGATTTGTTCTGCTCTGGTTAACTTTAGTTACCCCATGGCCTTTGTCACGTCTTATCTGTATTTGGGACGTTATTTAACGGAGTCCTATGGGTTTCAAACCACTACGCTGCTCTTGCATAATCTTGGGGTGGCTGCTTGTGAAACTGTTTTGAGAATCCTCATGGGATATCTGACCTCTCGATCTTCCATCATGCCGGGGAAACTGCTGGCAGGGAGATTATGTGTGGCCATGGCGGCTGCCTGTACCATGCCTTATGTGCTGAATACCTATCACAGTGCAGGTCTTGTTTTTCTATTTCAGGTTATTTTTGTAAGCTGCATGTCCACTGATTTGGTGATCGGTTCTATTTTAAAAACCTTCCCTGTGGTAGGTCGTTTTAGTCTGGCGGCTTTTGGGTTCTTGATGAATAGAATTGTTGCCTTCTTTTTGATGACCGTTGTCTTTCACGTGATGACCACCACCTATGGTTTTTTGGGGAATGCGGTAATGCTTTTGTTGGGGTGTGGCCTTGTTTGCCTAGGTCTCTACTTCTATGTCCCCTATGAGAAAAAAGAAGAATACCTGACGGACGCTATTCTCAATAAATATTCGATTGTTTCTAATAAATATGAGGGGAGGTGATAATGGAACAAAGGAAACCTTATTCTTACTTGTTTGTTCTTTATTACAATACCTGTTTTCAAAGTCACTTTCGGATGGGTGAAGAGTTTATCAATGCCATGAAAGACATCCAGCAAAACACGTGTTCCCATTCAGGAATGCTGACAAGGTCAGATTTGGAAGAGTTGCGTTTTGATGGCATTGTGGATCGCGCAGAATTGGAACATCAACTGATTCCCAAGCTATACAGCGAGATGGAGATCTTGGATACGCCCCATATGGTGCGCAAGATTCTTCTGGCCCATAACGTTTCGCTCTATGTTGTCAAAGAAAATTATCCCTACGCCCATAAGCCGGAAGCGGTGATCCCTTCTCAGATCTTTTTAACCAGCGAAAACATGTACAACACCTTTCAAAACAACAACTATCAATTTTTCACCGCGTCCCATAACAAACATAAATGCTATATCGAAGTGGATCCCATTGATTTTACTAATGCCCTTCATGCCTACAGATTTAGAATTCCCGTAGGAGGGGAGAGAGAGCTCTATTACAAAAGTCGTAAATTTGCCGCCATTCATGCCATTATTGAAACAAACATGTTGCCTTACCTCAAAGTCAAGCATCCTAAAGCCTTTGAACATGCGGCGCATACAGATTCCCTCATCAAAGAGATTCAAGGCATGTATCAGATTGAATTTACAGAACACGCTAAAGAAATTGTCATTGAATTGAGACGCTTGAACGAGCTATCAGAATAACGCCTCAATAAAGATAACCCTCCTTTTCTCAAGACTTCTTTCTTTTTAATGATTTATCTCTCTAAAATTCACATATCCTTCATTGTTTTTACTTCTTTTAATTGATCGATGACTTCGTTAAAAATCTTCTTCCTTGCCTAAAAACGTTCTTCAAACCTCGAAGTTTGGCAAAATGGCAGAATGCTGAACACTCGAAGTTGCTCTTTTCCACAGTTATTCCTTCTGCTCTCATGAGTTTTATTGTCACTCATCAGGAGAAAAAGAATGCCCCGCATCACGTATCTATCCCCCAAAGAAGAGAAGACGTTGGACTCAAAATATAGCTAAAAACCTTTAAAATGGTTATATTA
>BBVC01000013.1 GCA_001192655.1 Caedimonas varicaedens | reverse complement strand
TATGTTGTTAGCTATATTACACGCCTAAAGAATTGGCGACCCTTTTAGGGATTTCCAAATCCCTTCTCCAACATTGGCGAACCCACAAAACGGGCCCAAAATACATCAAGGCGGGCTATCGCACCATTCGCTACATGGAAACAGATGTCGCCCATTATATTGACGCACAAACTTGTGATGTAACGTCCTCTCAGAAAATACTTTAAACATGAGCCCGACCCCTGTGGATCATCTCACAATCCGTTTCAGTCTGTTTAAAGGCGGTGTCCAGGATGTTCATCCTGTTCTACAAACCTTTACCCTGCAACAGATGGCGGATTTCATCACACCTCACGATGTGCCGGAACTTCAGAAAGAAGAGCGGCAGACCCTTTTTTCTATGGTGGTTTTTCAACCCAATACGACTCGCAAGAAAGAAAATGTCGCCACGATGACAGGGGTCGTCTTTGATTTTGATAATAAGGACGCCTTTATTCCCATCGAAGAAGTCCTTGATAGACTGAATGAGAAACACATCCTTTATTACTGGTATACCACCTGGTCACATACCCCAGAGCGTCCTCGGTGGCGTTTAATTTTGCCCTTTGCTAATGAACTGGTCATTGGACTCTGGGGAAAGATTTATGAAGAAGCCGTTTTCTTGATTGGCAATCCCCCAGGGATTGATCATGGGGCTTCCAAAGATGCAGCTCGTCTCTGGTTTACCCCTTGCAAACAACCGGGGGGTGTTTTTATGGCTCAAGCCTGTCGGGAAGGACGACTCATCAACCCCTATGATCTTCCCTCACTCCTCTCCCCTGTTGAACAAGAAGACATGAAGCGGCAACAGGGGCGTTCACGACCTCAAAAACGCGAGGAAAACCCAGACAATGCTGTGGCAAGCTCTTCCTTTAGCCTTCAGCAAACCAAACAGGCGTTACGCTATATTGACGCCAATTGCGACTATGATCACTGGCTCAAGGTGGCCATGGCCTTGCATCAGCATTTCAAGGGATCTGAGGAGGCTTTCAAACTTTGGAAAAAATGGTCATCAAAATCTGATAAATATCCGGGAGAGATTATTCTGGATCGCCACTGGAATAGCTTTGGCGACAAGGAAGAAGCCGTCGCCATTGGGACGCTGATTCATCTTGCCAAACAGGGAGGATATCAGTCTCGTGCTTTATCGGAAGGGATGCCCCTCCTTGCATCAAAAGACGACCAGGATGTTTCTGAAGAGAGCGTAGAAATAGACGAAGAAGAGGTGGCTTTTGATTTCTCCGATTATGATCATGTGGATATTTATGATTTTCCCAACGACCTTCTCAGAGAAACCTACGCGTATCTTTTAAAGTGCAATTCCTGTGAGATTCCTTCTTATGCTCTGGGCGCTACCCTTTCTCTGACAGGATTTTTGCTCAGGGATTCCCTTCAGGGACTCACAGGTCTGCGGACGAATTTCATGGCTCTGGTCATTGGCGCCAGTGGCACAGGAAAAACACTGACGCTGAATGGCGTTTTGGAAATTCTGGACTACGTCAAACAGACCAGCTTTTACACAGGACGTCTGGGCAGTGTTCAGGGCTGTATTACCCATCTTGAAAAGAATGGGGGGTGTCTGTTCCTTGTCCAGGACGAGGCCATTTACGAACTTAAATCCATCCGCAACAAGATGGCCGGAAACGCGGAGATGCGCACGGAAGAATTCAAGATGCGGGTGTTTTCCTGTCCCCCTTCCTATACATCGGATACCACCAAGCACAGTGAACCCATTATTATTTATCGTCCCTTTTTCTCGGAGTTTTCGGTTTCAACTCCTGACATGCTGAAACATTTTTCTCCTGGGGATATTACCAAAGGACTCTTACCCCGCTATCTGTTGCTGACCACAGATCAATTATTCTTCAAAAAGAAACATTATCAACGATCTGACATGTCTTCCGCTCTGAAAGGGGTGTTGGATGAATTCAAGGTTCAGAGAAAATCTCGTACCGTGGCTGTCTTTAACAATGAGGCTCACGCTTACTTTCAACAGTTTGAGCAGTGGGTTCAAAGACAACGACACCAAGCCTTTCAAAAGTCCGAATCTCTCTTTTGCGCTCGGTTTGATTCCCTTCTGGCACGTCTTCCCGAACATGCCACCAAGTTGGCCTTGTTGGGAGCTTCCAAAGGCATGGCTAACTATGAGATGACCCTTAAATCCGTGGCCTGGGGCATTGCCGTGGCTCTTCTGTCCTTCAAAAACATTGTGAATGTGGTGCAGACCAGCATTTACGAGAATCAGTGTGAAGAATATCGAGATCGGGTTTTAAGGATCGTTCACAGCTTTTCTAAAGGGGAATGGGTGCGCAAACGGGAAATTCTCAGAAAGATTCGCTTCCTCAAAGTGCGTGATCTGGATGACATCTTGTTTCGTCTCCAGGATGAAGAACGTATCGAGATCAAGCCCGCCCCTAAAAATTCCCTCTTTATCCGCAGCATTATGAAAGGAGACAAGAAAAATGATGCTAACAAATCCTGAGCAGGAGAGGCCTCTCCAAGAAGCTGCTGTCCCTGACAAGCAAGAAGACATCCCTGTCTTTTCCTTCAAAGGAAAGCCCGTCAAACAAGGCAAGGAAAGAACGCCCCTCAAGCTCATAATCTATGGAGCCAATGGGGTGGGGAAATCCACCTTTGCATCGGGTGCCAAGAAACCCATCTTTCTGGATCTGGAAGGCAATATTGACCATCTGGATGTGGGGAAACAAGCCCTGTTTTCTTTTGCCGAAGTGGAGGAGTTTTTAAGATGCCTGCTGCTGTTGTCCCATCCCTACAAGACTGTGGTGATTGATTCCATCGACAAACTGGAAGAATACATCTGGGAAACCTTGGAAGCAGAAAAAGATGACAAGGAGCTTCAGTACGGCAAGAAATATGTCCATGCTGCCAACCTGTTTCGCACCCTTTTGAATCTGCTGGATGATCTTCGGCAGAAGAAAAAGATGAATGTCATCCTTATCGGCCACTGCGCTCGCAAAAGGTGTGACAATCCTCTGGTGCAAGTCTATGACAAGATCGACCTGCGTGTTCAGGAACGAGCCGCAGCCGTCTTGTGCGATTGGGCGCACTGTATTTTCTATGCCATGAACAGGATCACCCTGGAACAAGATGACAAGGGATTCAAACAAAAGAGGGCAAGGGCGGTCGCTGATGACACCCGTGTCCTCTACACCGAAGGCAATACCGCCTATGTGGCCAAGAATGTCTACGATCTAGAGACAGAAATACCTCTGGATTGGGAGACTTTCATGGCTGCGGTCACGCGTTTTTACGCATTAACAACCTTAACAAGTGAAGGAGAAACAGAAAATGACGCAACTCAAACCCTTTAAGCGCGTGTCCACCGATGAGAACGCTTTTCCTGACGGAGAATATCTGGCCGAGATCCTCAAGATGGAAAAAGTGAATAGCCTGTATGGCTCTACCATTCAGGTGCAATGGCAAATATTGGAGCCTGCGGACTATAAAGGACGCATGAAATGGGAAAACTTCAATGTCTTCTCGGACATTGATGAACTCAGAGAAAAAGCAGAGGTCAAGCTTCAAAAATTCTGGTCACAGATGACCGATGACGATGATGGCGCGGAGTATGTGTTTTCCAAGGTGGTTCGCAAGAAAGCCTATGTGAGGATGAAAAACTTCGAGAACAATGACGGCGGCATGACCCCTTACATTGTGAGCCGTATTCGCCCTGAAGACAAAGACAAGAAAAACAAGGGAAAGCAGGACAACGGGAAAAAGCAGACAACCTCGACAAATGCAGGATTTGCCTTACCTCAACAGCCTGAGTCCACGGCTGATCTCTTCAACGATGAACTGCCCTGGTAAGGAAGGAGTCTTGAGAATGAAGAAACTCAAAGCATTTTTAAAACAGTTATTCAGGGGATGGAAGAGACGCACGAAAGCTCCTGAGATTACAAACGTTAAATATTATGAGGCTGCTGCCCCTAAAAAAAAATTGAGAAAAGATAAAGGACACAGGCAATGACGAAAAGACACAAATCCCTCAACTCCCTAAAGAATGTTGACAGTGAGGAGCTGATTCTTGGAACAGAAGATATTCTCCTCCATCTCTCTGATGATGAACCTGTGATGATGATTCAAAAAGAGGGTTCCTGGAATCATCTTCTGGGTTGCGTCCTGGCCTATGTTCTGGAAAGACAGGATTTATTTGATTCATGTTTAGAGGCTTATCTTTTGGACAGTTCTCAAGGAGAACGGGAACTCTTTTTATCAGTTCTGAGAGAAAGGGGTCACCATGCTCATTGAAGAATTTGAAAAGCTGACAACCGTCCAAAAAACCAGAGGTTATCTAGGCTGCTCCATCATTGGACATCCGTGTGACCGCTATATCTGGCTGCAGAAGTATGGGGATCTCACCCTGGAAATCCCCTTCAGAAAGCAGCGCATCTTTGAACGGGGGATGATAGAAGAAAGTCGGATCTTTTCCTTGTTGAGCAAAGTTGACCGTTGGACAATTGAAAAAATTCAGCATCCTGTTCAAAAAGGTATTCTTAAGGGTAATATAGACGCTATCATTGGATATGAGGACGGCACAAGGTACATCCTTGAGATCAAGACCATGAATGACGAAGCATTTAAGGAGCTCAGAAAACACGGGGTTCAAAAATCCCAGTTGGCTATTGGGTGCAATGTCAAATGTATCTCTTCTTGTCTGACGACATCAAGAAAGCCCTTCTGCTGGCTATCAATAAAAATGATGAGTCTTTGTACGAAGAAGTCATCGACCTTGATCCTTCTGTAGGCGAAACCTTTATGGCCAAAGCAGAGCGTCTCCATGAGCAGAAGGAGATGCCTTTGGGACTCATGGCCTTTGAGAAAAAGCCGCTCTCCTGCTTTGGATGTAGTTTTGAGAGGTTTTGTTATGGGCAAGAACAGATGAAGAAAGAAGAACCTGTCGATCCCATCGACCTATCAAGATGATATGTCGATTTTTTAACAATTTTTAACTCATGGAAAGGAAATCATCATGAACACACCCTATGACCCTGCAGAACCCTTGACCTCAAGGCCATCCCCTTCTCTTGAGGCATTCAATCCCCGGATCATGAGAAAAGCAGGAGAATTCTTGGTGGTTCCTCTGAGGAAGGTTGTCCCTCTGAAACGTCCGGTTGCCCATGACGCCATGATTTTTGCTCTGCAAGCTCATGAGGGTCAGAAAAGGAGATATAACGGTGAGCCTTACTGGCTTCATCTCGCAGAAGTAGCCGGGATGGTGAGCACCCTTCATCACGATCCGGAGGTTATGGCGGTGGCCTGGCTTCATGATTGTTTGGAGGATTGTCCTGTAACGTTTGAGTACATTTGTCAAAGGTTTGGACGACTCGTTGCTGAAGGAGTTTTGGCACTTTCCGATCTAGAACAGGGGAACAGGAAAGAACGGAAACGACAGTCCAGAGAGAGGTTATCCCGTCAGAGCGCATGGATTCAGGACATCAAGGTCTGTGATGTCATGAGCAATACAGCCTCCATTGTTCAGTGTGATCCTGCTTTTGCCAAAGTTTATCTTCGAGAAAAAAGAAGGCTTCTGGACGTTTTGACCAAAGCGGATGTTTCTTTACGCACCTTGGCTTATGTCAAACTTGAGGAGATGATGTTTTAAATGTCCACACTGCTTGCCCTTGATCTGGGAACGACCACAGGATGGGCGATTGCCACCTCTGATGGGATTACCAGTGGTTCTATGGAATTCAAGACAGGTCGTTTTGAGAATTGGGGCATGCGGTTTCTTAAATTCAAGAAAATGCTCACCGAGATGAAATATCATGCAGGGGGTTTAGATGCCGTTTATTTTGAGGCTGTTCGACGGCATGCAGGGGTGGATGCAGCCCATGTTTATGGGGGTTTTATAGGTCATCTGGCGGCGTGGTGTGAACATCACACCATTCCCTACCAGGGGGTTCCTGTTGGAACGATTAAAAAGTTTGCCACAGGCAAGGGCAATGCCGGCAAGTTTGAGATGATAGAGGCGGTGAAAAAATGGGGACATCATCCCTATGATGATAACGAAGCCGATGCCCTAGCACTTCTGTATTGGGCAATGGATCAGGAAAGAGAGGAAGGATGAAGTTGATCAATCCGTCCTTTTTAAGGTCGAGGCGTGATATGAAGTTGTAAGCCTAAGGATTTTATAATGGCATTAAGGCCTCTGAGATGAGGATTACCTTTCACTGATAATGTCTTATATAAGCTTTCCCGATTAAGGTTTGCCTGCGACGCAATATGAGAGACGCTTCCACCCAAAGCTTTGACAACATCTTTTAAAGCTAAGGTAAACGCTTCATTTCCTTCCTCAAGGGCTGCGTTAAGATACTCTGCCGCTGCGCTAGGATCTTTTAAAGATTTTGAAAGATAATCTTTATAAGAAACACTTTTTTTCATTTTATCTACTCCTGTAATCACTTAAATAATTTTTCGCTTTTTTTATATCTCGCATTTGCGTCTTTTTTATTCCCCCTAACAGAAGGATTTTTTGAGTATCTCCATTCAAAAAATAAATTCTGTATCCAGGTCCTGTGTCAATCCGAAGTTCAAATAATCCTTCCCCCAGAGATTTACAATCACCTATATTTCCTAAACGCAGCCTCAGTAACCGAGCGTTTATTTTGGCTACAACTTCAAGATTATCAAAGGAATCTATCCATTCTATAAAAGGGCTTTTTCCATTTTCAGTTTGATAAATCTCTAATGTCAACATCGGCTGAAATTTGATACAGATTTTTAAAAATCCTCGGATGAAAATTGATACACCTGAGATAAAAAAATAAGGGTTCAATTCGTCATTATTTTTTCTTCCTCCTTTTTCGTTTGAGTAAAATTAATTACTCCCGCTTTCTGTTTATTTCTCAATCTGAAGCTTTCTCCCTGAATATGGATAATGCTGCTATGATGGAGCAACCGATCCAATAAAGCGGCTGTTAAGGCCGCATCATTTCCGAGAGCATGATGCCATTGTCCGAAGGGAAGATTGCTGGTGATGATCAAACTGCTTTTTTCATAGCGTTTGGCAATCACTTGAAAAAGGAGATTGGCTTGTTCTCTTTTGAAGGAAAGGTACCCCAATTCATCAACAATGAGCAAACGATAGCCGCTTATCGTTCTTTTAAAAAAGTGATCCAGTTTTTGTTGACGTGCTGCAACGTCTAGTTGAAGCATCAGATCAGAGGCTGTGATAAAGCGAGTTTTGATTCCTGCTTGTGTTGCCAGATATCCTAAAGCAATAGCAATATGTGTTTTGCCCACACCACTTGGACCAAGAAGCAAAATATTCTCACACCGATCGACAAAAGACAGCGACCTTAATTCTTCAATGGCTGTTTTTTAATACTCCCCGCAAAAGAATAATCAAAATCATCTAAAGTTTTGATCGCGGGAAATCCTGCTATCTTTGTAAGAATACGTTGACTTCGACGTTGCCGTTCTTTGATCTCCGCTTCTAAAAGCTTTTCTAAAAAATCTGTATAACTTACCTGATTTTTAACGGCATCCTGAGCGAGATCAGAATATCCTTGAGCAACAGAGATCAGTTTAAGAGAATCGCACATCTCTTGGAGACGTTGATATTGTAAGTTCATGCTGCCTCCAGAATTCTGTCGTAAACAGAAAGAGGATGCTGAAGGGGGTTGTGAGGAGCCCATTCAGGAGCTTTAATCTCTGGCTCTTTAACACAACGAGCTAATGAAACATCTCCTCGATAAGGAAGCCCAAGAGGCTGCAAAGTCGAACGTTCTCTTTCTAACCTTTCAAGAGGAACCTCTTTTGTGGTGCCGTGAACACGCTGATTAGCTGTTTCTTTTAACCACTTTAAAACTTCCATATTAGCGGTTTGAACATCGAGTGTTAGACCTGCACTTTTAAGCCGAGAAGCAAGAGGGTTATAAAAGCTGTAACGCAAGTAACGATTAAATCTCTCTACTTTTCCTTTCGTCTTGGCGCGATAAGGACGACACACTTTCAGTTGAAATCCATGATGCTTGGCAAAATCTAACATCCCAGAATTAAAGCGATGCTTCCCTAAACCATAGGCATCTCTTGCCAGAATAACAGTCTTCATATTGTCATAAAGGGCTTGAGAGGGGATACCGCCAAAATAATCAAATGCATCTTCATGGCATTGAAGTAATGTCGATAATTTCTCATTCTCCACAAAGCAGACATAGCTGACCCGACTATAACCAAGGGTTGCGACAAAAGCGGATAGAGGGTTTTTCCCTTTTCGAAATTCAATCCAATCCATCTGCATTTGTGCGCCTGGTTCTGTTTCAAATCTAACGACTTCCTCACAGACCACAGGGGTTAAAGAATTCAGATATAACCTTAATTGTGTCACGCCACCCCTATATCCTTGATCGCGTATCTCCCGTAGCAAAACCGTTGCAGGAAGACAAAAAGGGCGAGCCTGTTTGACCCTTTCTTGCAAATAAGGTTTATATGGATCAAGTTTAGTCTCAACCGTTTTTCTCTTCTTATAAAAAGGTCTGCCTTCATGTTGGAGATATTTACGAACTGTATTCACGGCCATACCAACCTCATGAGCGATCCTTCTTAGACTCTTGCCTTGTCGGCGTAATATTTTTATTTCCATCGTTTGTTCCCACTGAATCATTATTCCTAAACTCCTTTGAAAAGGAGTTAATGCGTGGGTGTATCAAAATTCAACCGATGATCTGTATCATTTTACCTCCGGCGCTAACACTAATTCATATTTCTCTATCTTCATAAGATATTTGTAGCACATAAGCTACAATTTATAAAGAGAATTATCTTCTTCAGCAATACGGCCTCTATTGTTCAGGATGATCCTTTCCAAGATAATAACGAGGCCGATGCCCTAGCACTTCCTTATTGGGCAATGAATCAGGAAAATGTTAGCGCCGGAGGTAAAATGATACAGATCATCGGTTGAATTTTGATACACCCACGCATTAACTCCTTTTCAAAGGAGTTTAGGAATAATGATTCAGTGGGAACAAACGATGGAATAAAAATATTACGCCGACAAGGCAAGAGTCTAAGAAGGATCGCTCATGAGGTTGGTATGGCCGTGAATACAGTTCGTAAATATCTCCAACATGAAGGCAGACCTTTTTATAAGAAGAGAAAAAACGGTTGAGACTAAACTTGATCCATATAAACCTTATTTGCAAGAAAGGGTCAAACAGGCTCGCCCTTTTTGTCTTCCTGCAACGGTTTTGCTACGGGAGATACGCGATCAAGGATATAGGGTGGCGTGACACAATTAAGGTTATATCTGAATTCTTTAACCCCTGTGGTCTGTGAGGAAGTCGTTAGATTTGAAACAGAACCAGGCGCACAAATGCAGATGGATTGGATTGAATTTCGAAAGGGAAAAACCCTCTATCCGCTTTTGTCGCAACCCTTGGTTATAGTCGGGTCAGCTATGTCTGCTTTGTGGAGAATGAGAAATTATCGACATTACTTCAATGCCATGAAGATGCATTTGATTATTTTGGCGGTATCCCCTCTCAAGCCCTTTATGACAATATGAAGACTGTTATTCTGGCAAGAGATGCCTATGGTTTAGGGAAGCATCGCTTTAATTCTGGGATGTTAGATTTTGCCAAGCATCATGGATTTCAACTGAAAGTGTGTCGTCCTTATCGCGCCAAGACGAAAGGAAAAGTAGAGAGATTTAATCGTTACTTGCGTTACAGCTTTTATAACCCTCTTGCTTCTCGGCTTAAAAGTGCAGGTCTAACACTCGATGTTCAAACCGCTAATATGGAAGTTTTAAAGTGGTTAAAAGAAACAGCTAATCAGCGTGTTCACGGCACCACAAAAGAGGTTCCTCTTGAAAGGTTAGAAAGAGAACGTTCGACTTTGCAGCCTCTTGGGCTTCCTTATCGAGGAGATGTTTCATTAGCTCGTTGTGTTAAAGAGCCAGAGATTAAAGCTCCTGAATGGGCTCCTCACAACCCCCTTCAGCATCCTCTTTCTGTTTACGACAGAATTCTGGAGGCAGCATGAACTTACAATATCAACGTCTCCAAGAGATGTGCGATTCTCTTAAACTGATCTCTGTTGCTCAAGGATATTCTGATCTCGCTCAGGATGCCGTTAAAAATCAGGTAAGTTATACAGATTTTTTAGAAAAGCTTTTAGAAGCGGAGATCAAAGAACGGCAACGTCGAAGTCAACGTATTCTTACAAAGATAGCAGGATTTCCCGCGATCAAAACTTTAGATGATTTTGATTATTCTTTTGCGGGGAGTATTAAAAAAACAGCCATTGAAGAATTAAGGTCGCTGTCTTTTGTCGATCGGTGTGAGAATATTTTGCTTCTTGGTCCAAGTGGTGTGGGCAAAACACATATTGCTATTGCTTTAGGATATCTGGCAACACAAGCAGGAATCAAAACTCGCTTTATCACAGCCTCTGATCTGATGCTTCAACTAGACGTTGCAGCACGTCAACAAAAACTGGATCACTTTTTTAAAAGAACGATAAGCGGCTATCGTTTGCTCATTGTTGATGAATTGGGGTACCTTTCCTTCAAAAGAGAACAAGCCAATCTCCTTTTTCAAGTGATTGCCAAACGCTATGAAAAAAGCAGTTTGATCATCACCAGCAATCTTCCCTTCGGACAATGGCATCATGCTCTCGGAAATGATGCGGCCTTAACAGCCGCTTTATTGGATCGGTTGCTCCATCATAGCAGCATTATCCATATTCAGGGAGAAAGCTTCAGATTGAGAAATAAACAGAAAGCGGGAGTAATTAATTTTACTCAAACGAAAAAGGAGGAAGAAAAATAATGACGAATTGAACCCTTATTTTTTTATCTCAGGTGTATCAATTTTCATCCGAGGATTTTTAAAAATCTGTATCAAATTTCAGCCGATGTTGACAATTGCCTGTTGAGCAACAAAAAACCTTCTGTGATCTGCCACATTATGAACACGCAAGAAATCAACCTTATTTTTTAAAAAGTCAGAAATCGCGATGGTTTCTATATCTCTCATTTTGGCTTCTTCCAAGGAAAAGGCTTCTATAAAAGATTTTCTGGAATGCCCTATCAGAATTTTGATGTCCATCGATTTTAATCGTATGAGAGTGCGGAGAATATGAATATTCTGATAAGCAGATTTTCCAAACCCAATACCAGGATCGATTATAATTGACGATTTCTCAAATCCACAAGATAGCAAGCGGCCTATCATTTTCTGCGCCCATTCTATGAGAGACGAAACAGGAGAAGGATCATTGGGAAGTAATCTGTCTTTTTGAGGAGGAATGCCTAAAGAGTGCATAGCCACAAAATGACAATTTTTGCGAGCAATATATTGAAGAGTTCTATCGTCCAGTGATCCTCGCACATCATTGATCCATTTTACAGAATAACGCGAGAGTATTTTTTGAATGACTTCTGGCCAAAAGGTGTCCACACTCACAGTGATTTCTTCTTTTTCCATAAAATTCTTGAGTCCATCCAAGACAGGTTCAAGCTTGCCGTACTCTTCATCCGGAGTCTGAAGCACAGATCCAGGTCGGGTAGATTGAGCTCCTATCTCAATGATGCTCGCTCCGTTTGCAGCAAGATTGAGTGCCTGTTTTATCGCTTTATCTGCTGTATTATACAATCCTCCATCTGAAAAAGAATCTGGCGTTATATTGACAATCCCAACAAAACGAGGAAATAAGGTAAAACTTCTCAGAAAGCAATTTGCGGGTATATGCGATTTTCTTTCAACACCCATCATGGTGAGGAGATGACCTAAAAAAGGACGGCGATCAAGTTCTGGATGTGGAATAGTGAGAGAAGGATTGTTAAGGACAAGATCATCCCATAGCAAGATATCCAAATCAATCACGCGAGGGGACCATCTCTCATAATGTTCAGGTCTGCCAAGCTCTTGCTCAATCTGTTTCAACTCTCGCAGAAGAAAGAAGGGAGATAAATCAGAAACCCCTGCAACAACCATATTCAGAAAAGGCTTATTCCATTCCGAAGGCGCTCCATCAGGAAGAATACACTCTGTTTCCAGAATAATTGACCATGTCATATTTTTTAAACAACGTTTTTTCAGCAAATCCACAGCCTGCTGGAGAAAAGAGAGACGATTCCCCCTATTAGAACCAAGACTGAGATAAATCATGAGGAAACACTCTGTATCATGATTGATGACTGTATGTAAATGATACGCCACCATGAAGGTCTGGAACAGGAGGCGCTACCTTGCACACCTCAATATTAATAAGATCGATCATGTGATTTTTCTCTTTTAAGGCTTGTTCAATTGTTTTATAAATATTAAACGTAAGATATTCTATGAGATGAAAGGGCTTACTCTGACACAAACTTTTGATCTTTTCGGTCATTTCAAGATAACAGACGGTATCTTCAAGCTTATCTGTCGTGAGGGCAACGGGAGGTGTTTTAAACGTCAGATTAATGTTCACTCTGATACACTGAGGATGATATCGTTCTTCCTTTTTGCATCCCAAATGAACCCATATTCTTAAATCTGAAAGTGATAATTGGCAGAAAATATTTTGAGAGAAAGTTAACTCTATTCGTTCATAAGAAAATCTGATAACAGCTTACAGCATAACGCTTGAACAATCTACACAATTGTCATTAGCTGTCATTAGCACTTGACTATTTTGTATTGCTCGACGCACTGCCTGTGTCGTTTTGGCAAATGAAGGTCACTCCATTTGCCTCCAGGATTAACGTACAGCAAAGTTAAGAGAGGGGGGTATAAACTCTTTTTACCTTCTCTGTTGCATCTTAAAGCGCGTTTAACCGAAAACCTTAGATTTTTACTGGTCTCTTGTTGCGAAGCAGGTATCTTTTCGCCTATGCTCGTGTTTCCAATGACGAGAAAGGACAAGGATTTGGAGACCCTTGAAAAACTGAAAAAACTCAAACGAACCTATGAGGGATTAAGAAACCTCTATTTTTTGACGAGGAGCGCACGTCATGAAACCAAATTACGGCAAGCGTTCAAGGAATACAGGACGTTCATCGATAAACACAAAATTTCCCCTCGTGAGATTGAATATGTAGAGGCTGTCATTTTGAAAAGCAGTGAGAGTGCTAAAATTCGCAAAAAACCCGTTGGAAAAGCTGACAAACCTTCTGAAGAGCATCTCTTGAAAACCATACAAGCTGAAAAGATATCAAATCAGATATTAGATTTTATGAAAACCAGAGAAGGTTACATTTTTATAGGTGACATCACTCCTCATATTTCGCTCAGCGTCTGTCATCTGAGACGGCATCTTTACCGATTGCATGAAGAGGGTTTACTGGAACAACGACTTGAGAATAGACGATATAGCTGGCGCAAGGCATAGAAACGATTTTTCTATGGTTTTACACAAAACTTGTTTGACAAGCCAACCATTTCCTTACATGATGCTGACAAATGATCTTTTTCAAGGAGTAAGAAGTTTTATGCCCAGAGGCAAGGTCAAATTCTATGATGTTCACAAGAGCTACGGATTTATTACGCCAGACGATCACAAGGAAGGTGACAAGGACATCTTCGTTCATTTCCGTGAATTACAGGAATCGGGACTTGATTTTCTGGGGGAACACCAAAAAGTGAGCTACGAGCTGAAAGAAGTGAAGGGTAAGTCGATTGCTTGCCAGATTAAGTTGTTAGAACCATGAATCAAGTCATGAAAAATTCTAATGATGCTATGAGTTTCGTCATAAACTCTCTTCGCAATATTCTGAAAAATCCGATCAAACGTGGTTATGGTTCAGATGTAAGAAAATTTGACTTTTCAAGCTGTGACATCATACCATCAAATTATCAAACTCATACAGAGCAAGAGCATTCAGGGAATGCGCTTATATTGGATGCTTTATGGGATTTAAGGAGAAGAGGCATTCTGAGGCAAAGCACTAGAAATGATAATAATATATCATTTAGTAGTTTCGCGTACTTTAGATATTATACTTTTACAGAAGTGGGTAAAGAATGGTTGCTTAGTGGTGATGAGACACGTTTTGTTTTCGGCTTTTCTTCATCCTATGCCTCCCTACTACAAGGATTCAAAGACAAGCTGGGTGCTGATTATCTGGTTTGGGGTATAGAGGCAGCGAATTGCTATCAGTTCAGTCTTTACATAGCAACGTGCGCTATGTCTGGCGCATCTGGAGAGTCTATCTTGCGTCATTTGCATAAAGTGAAATTTGGCGAAGAGAGAACGTGTAAAGTTTTTAAAGAAAACAATGGAAAAAACAAAGCTATAGATGACCTTGCTCAAGGAAAAAACGATATTAAAAATCGTCTGCAAAGTTTCAATGATAAATTGTCTATTTGGAGAAACGATAGTGTACATGGAGACGTTCCCTACATGGAAGATTTTCATGCTTATGTGAGCTTATCGTCTTTGTTGAGTATGGCTAAATATGCTTTTGATAATTTTGAGAGAATCACTAAAAATGACCAGATCTGAACTCATCCAAAAGGTAGCTGACTGGACTTTTGAGATTACGCCTGTACAGGCAGAGATGATTGTTTCTGGGATGCTCGACGAGATTGTTTGTGCCCTAGAGAAGGGGCAAAGGGTTGAATTGAGAAACTTTGGCACCTTTTATCCTCGCCATAGACCTGCGCACAAGGGACGTAATCCTAAAACAGGGGAACCTGTGACTGTTCCCGATAGAAAAGTGATGCGTTTCAAAGCAGGCAAAGACCTGAAAGAACACTTGAATGGCAAGAAGCCAGAGGTAAGGTGGACAGATGAGCGATAGCCTGACACGGGATAGACTGGTGAACATCCTCTCTGAAAAGACAGGAATCAGACCAGCACAGTGAGAAAATTTATAGACTTGACGCTTGCCCGTATGGCAGACGGCATTGTTCATGATGGGAAGCTGATGCTATCTGGCTTTGGGACTTTTGATGTTTTGTCAAAGGGAGAGCGTTTAGGCAGAAATCCTAGAACGGGAGAGGATGTAATGATTACACCACGCCGTACGGTTTCTTTTAGCGTCTCTCAAGGGTTAAAGTTGAAAATCAATGACAACAATGAAAAGGCAGAAAAATGATTAAATTGAAGAAATTGATAGCAGGAATGCTCATGACGACATTGCTGGCAGGCTGTGACGGAACAGCTAACAAGCTATCGACGGAAGAGCAAAAAGAACTGATTCAGCTTCGAGAAGAAAAGAAGGCTTGGCAGTCAGAAAAAATGCAGATGGAAGAAACCCTTGAATTGAACAAAAAAGGCAAGGACACTTCTCTAGAGGCTCTTACCAAATTGCAAGCCGAACTCTCAATCTGCCAAGAAAAGCTGAAAACCATTCAGGATGATAAAACTCTAACAAATTCTAAAAAGTGAAAGGTCATGACATGATTGAAACAAAATCACCAAAAGACGACCTAATCGACAAGATCGCTGATCTGAAGGGTTCAACCCAGAAAGACGCGAAAGAATACCTCACAGCGGTTTTAGACAGCATTACCGCTATGCTCAAGGAAGGCAAGAAACTGCCTTTGGTGGGTTGGGGAACGTTTGAAGTGCAAGAGCGCAAGGCAACCACAGGACGTAATCCCAGAACAGGCGAAGCTTTGAATATTCCAGCCTCTAAGCGGGTCGTGTTCAAGGTTGGCAGTAAGCTGAAGGAAGCGGTGAACGGATAATTGTAATTTTAGGAAAATATGTGAGATGAAAGGTACTCATACTGGAAAGATCAAGTTTTATAACTTGATCAATGAAGCGTGTAAATTCGTCATTAAACCAGACGATGATGAACTATATATAGTTCCCGCTCGGTGTGAAGAGCCACTTCACCTTGATAGTCCTCTTGGTGGTTAAAACCCCCGTCTTCCAGACGGGAAAGCTTTAGCTTAATTTTTTTGCGTCGTGATGCGATAGCATCACAAGCATCCTGATCTTCCCCCTAAAAAAACCGAAGATGGTTTGCTCGGTTATGTGTGTTTTCGCATTGTCGGTACGATTCAGATTAGCTTTCACCATAAGCGCTTCTTTTGCAGAATATCATCCAATTTATCCATTTTCTCAGGTCTGAGCTTCAGCTTGATAGCGATTTTCAATCGCGTCCCAAAGCTGTGCACTCCTAAGTGCACAGTGGTTTACTTTCGAGAAGAAGACCGTGTTACTTACGAAAAAATGAATTGGCATGTTATTATTCTGGTTCAGACTTTCCATCACGATTTTCAGGAATACCTGTCCATACAAAGCATGTGAATTTGCAGAAAGTAGCTGTGAATATTAGACCTCTTGCATAACCTCATCTAATAGCACAAGAGAGCGTAAAAAATGATATAGATTTTTCGGCATATTTTGCATCATCCCTATGATGTTTTTTTTATCCACAGTTGAATTAAACCTTTGTGAGATTTGAAAGCCAATGATAAATAATCCACATAGTTATCTTTAAAAAATACTCTCAATCAATATTATATTTATGCGTCCATCAAAGCATATCTTTGATTTGGTCGAGCGAAAGACCGGTCGCACTATGTACGGTCTCAGCCGATACTCCTTGTTGAAGCAAACGACGAGCAATCTCAATATTTCTTTCAGATCTCCCCTTTTCAATTCCCCTTGCTTCCCCTATTTCGATCCCCTTAGCTTCAGCCTGATCGAGTTGCTCCTCCAGGACAGCCTGATTATCCATGTCCCTTTTCACAACACTTTCATAGTCTCTGAGTTCATCCTCGTTCCAGGAAAAGCGGTTAAGTTCCTCATAGGCTTTCCGAATAATGACGTCCTTTTCAAAGATCTGATGAAGTTCCTTTTCGGATGTCTCTTCCGCATGCTTAAAGTAATACGCCCATTTCTCAATCATGGAAGAGAGATGATCTTTGTCGTGTGTGAATTTCTCTAATTCAAGAAACGTAAAGGAAAAGTCCTTGAGATCATTCTGGTAGGTGTCCTTGTCCAAGATCACATGATCGGATTTGTAGCTTTCCTTGTCTGGAAACATGATAAAATCGGCAATGGCGAGGAAGATCACTTCCTTCAGATTATAATATTTTTGATCCCCTTTATCCATCTGGGCAATATAGGCTTTAGCTGCGTAGTATTGAGCTCTTTTCTCAAATCCTTTTGATTTGGCGACTTGCATCTCAACGACATAAGAGTTACCCGCCTCATCCTTACAAAGGATATCCACAATGCTGGTCTTTTTAGAGGCGATCTCCGGGTCTTGAATGGTTTTAAGAAAGGTGACCTCTGTAATGGGCTTTTTCTCCCGAAACACCAGCATATCATTGAGGAAATGAATGAGGATGTCCTTGTTCTTTTCCGTGCCAAAGATTTTCTTGAAGGCGACATCATTTTTTGGATTGAGGAATTTATGAAGAGCCATGGTTTTTCTTCTGCTTATGGATACATTGATTTTACTCTTTTGATAGCTTAGCAAAACCAGTCAGAAAAAGCGATCCAGTTTTTTCAGGGGTGCAGGATCAGGGGAAGGGAAACTTGTTTCCGTATATGCTAATTCTCCCTGTATTCTGCAATGACCCCGTGATCTCGGATGATCAGAAGGTTTTCCGCATTCCTCTTCTCCGCAGACTCGGAATCATTGTAGGAGCCGCCTATGAGGATGTGTCCATCAATGAGGATCACCTTATTGTGGGCAATAGCTACCCGATCATCTATCCTCACGTCAATTCCTGCCTGAGTCAGAAAAGGAATCTGACTATAGCGGGATACTTCCTGGGATTTGTCCGCTAAAATCATCACGGATACCCCTCTCAGGTGGTCTTCCTGCAAAGCCCGGGCTATAGATTTTGAGGTGAGTTGATAAGCCTGAACCAAAATCTCTTTTCTCGCCTTGCGAATCTCTCCCAAGATGAGGGGCAAACATTGCTTCCGGGGCGTAAAACAGACCTGGATGTTTTGCTCTGTTCTGACGTCCTGCCGAGCATTAACATCATGAATCATGGCAGAAAGCCCAAAGATCAGGCACGCATAACCTACCCTCAAGAAGGACAAGCGATCAACACCCCTCTCCTGCACAATCATTTTCTCCGTCATACCCCTCTCGCCCTCTCTTCCTAAAACCGCATGTCCGCCTTGATTTTAGAGAGATCAAGCACAGACACAGCGCGGGTTAAGGCCACATAAAAAATATTCAGTTCTTCCGATGTATTCTGTTTAAAATCATCGTTAAGACAGACCTGATCCCACTGTCTCCCCTTGGCTTTATGCGCCGTAGTGACAATGACATCCGCCTCCTCTTCTGTGAATTGGCAAACCTGCCTTATTTTCTCCAACGCATGGGGCGTCTTATCATGATAGGTTTCAACAAACTTCACCAGAGATGTATATTCCTGATCCAGAGTCTGAACGGCTTCTGCCTTGAAATGATCCCAGTGGGAAAATTTCCTCAATCCGTGATCGGTGATTTTTGAGAGTTCATCCTTAAAGAGAAAGTAAGCCGACTGAAACAAGAGGAGAACCTGCTCGATATTCCCCACAAAAGACACCCCACTTTCAAACTGACGGGCTTCCTCCAGTAAGGATCGGATTTTATCCGATAAGGGGATCAACCGTCCCTTGCGGGTCTTGGTCTTCCAAAGCTGAAGATAACCTTCCTTGAAAAAAATATCCGACCATTTAAGCTCCAGAATCTCGGAACATCGGCAGCCTGTATATAAAAGCAGTTCCATAGCAATCATCTGCTGGGGAAGTTTGCCATAAGGAACAGAACGACTTTTACGTTCTGCCATGAGACCAGCAAACGCGCTCAACTCTCCCGACGTTAAATACCGTTCCTTAACCGGCCGCTTATATCGCACCCAGCTTTCCCCATCTAAAACAGCAACAGGATATCCTTTCTGTTTGCCGTATTTAAAAGCAGCCAGAAGAATAATCTTCAGAGTTTCTGTGTGGGAATACGTATCCTTGAGTTGAATAAAGAGTGCGTTCACATGAGCATCGGTGAGGTTGGGGATAAAGATGTCGCCTAATTTATCTCGTCCGCACTTGTTCCAGGTATAAGTGTATTCTTTCCACGTTTTCTCCGATAAAGAGCTTTTCTTAAACTCAAGGTATTCTTCCACCAGTTTATGGACGGGCAGGGTAAGGTTGAGGTCTTTGCGCTAATTTTTCATACGGATCTCCTGTAAATGTTCAGAATGGCACTCAATGCCTTTCTGGCGGGCGACCTCAATCTTATCGTAAGGATAAACGCCCAGCTTCTTTCTGAAACTTTGTAATCGCAAACAAAACGTCTTCACCCCCGAAGGGTTAATAATAACCAAAAGACCGGGAACAACCGCGTCGGCAAGGGCGTAAGCTCTGCCGTTGGGTTGCGCTTTTTCAATCATGGTGTTGGTGATTTTTAGACGATTCATATCCTATTCCTCCATATGGGTTCTTTGCGTGAGATTATGATAGAATTATGATAGAGAGATCGCTCGCAATCGCTTGGAATAAAACGATTCTTTGCAAAAAGCCTTCGGCAGTTTATGATAGAATTATGATATTTTGCTGGATTTAGGGTAAAATTAAGACTTGACTGTGAGAGTGAGTGCGGGTTCAGATGTCCAGAAAATGGTGTAGCGCCCACCAACCGAACTTTCCCAGAAGTTGAATTGGTGGCAGAATTCCAAGAAAGTGTTGATTTGCAATAGGTTTGAGACATCATTGACCCTTAAAAATATATTTCTTCACTCAACCATATTTCTTGAGTAATGTGAATCCCTTTTTTATCTTTCTTGAATCTTGACCGTAAAAATGATTTATAAGCCCTAGTGATTTAAAGAACGTTTAGAGGAAGGCATGACGGTTCATCATCTCAAAACAGGTCGCAATGACCTTTGTCCTTGCGGAAGCGGAAAAAAACATAAAAAATGCTGTATGACGGCTTCTGACGATATTCTGGATTTCTCATGGCGTAAAATTCGTCAGACAGAAGGAGAGCTTGTTGGTGATATTTTACTTCCTTATGTGAATAGTCATCTTCCCCGAGACATCATGAAGACAGCTCTTGAAGAGTTTAAAGCGGGAGAAGAAGTTCCTGAAGATGTTGAGGAGCTTTTAGTCCCCACCTTATTCATCCCGTGGTTTCTGTTTACCTGGATTCCTCGCATGGACTATGTTCCAGAAAAAGAAATTGGTCTGCAGTATCTTGAGAGGAGGGGCTATACCCTGACACCTTACCAAAAGAGAGTGTTGGAAGCTTTTTGTCAAAGTTATTATAGCTTTTACTATGTGTTGGATGTTGTTCCTGAAAAAAGCGTTCATCTGAAAGATATTTTCCTTGGAACAGAACACACTATTAAAGAAAAACAAGGGACTCAGTTTTTAGAAAAAGGTCATATTGTTTTTACGCGCCTTGTTTGTCTGGATGATCAATCTATTAGTTCTGGTATGTTACCCTATGTGATTTCCTCTCATTATCATTTACAGCTGATTGACGTCAAAGACAGTTTAAAAAAGATGTTCAGAAAGAAAGCTCTCACGCCTGCCTTGATGAGAGACGTTGACAACGAATTGCGAGCCTGGGCTTTACAGGCCGTCTTACATGAGCATAACAATCCCTTGCCGGAGATGCGAAATACAGATAATGAACCCATGGAATTTTGCAAGGTTCATTTCAAGCTAAAGATTACACCCGAAGAAGCATTATCCAGGCTTTTACTTCTCACACTGTATGATACGGCTGAAGACATTCTGGAGGATGCCCAACGAGACAAGCAGGGACACCTTGAACGTCTTGAATTCAGCTGGCTTAAAAAAGGCAATGAGAAAATGAAAAGCTGGGACAATACGGTGATGGGGCATATCACGATTGAGAAAGCTCAACTGACCATTGCTGTGAACTCACGGGGGAGAGCAGAGAAGATTCAGTCTCTGGTCAAGGATCTTTTACAAGAAGATGCTGTTTATCAAAACACCCTGATGGAGACACTGGATCAGGTGATGTCTGCTGGGGAGTCTGTTTCTTCAACTCCCATAGAATCTCTGAATCATTTACCGGAGGTTCAAGCTCATTTAGAACAGATGGGTCAACAACACTGGTTAAGTTGGATTGATGAACCTCTTCCGGCATTACAGGGCAAGACGCCTCGCAAGGCTGCCTTAACGGCAAAGGGGAGAGAGAAGCTTGAAGCGTTATTGCTGGACTTTGAAGCGCATAATGCTCGAAAGCCCCATGACCCCATGAATCCTGATGTTGAGGCGATTAGAAAACGGTTAAATATTTTATAGAGATAGTAACCTCTTGAAACTAAAGAGCGAGATGATTATCATTGTGCTGATGCAATATAAGCTTGATCCCTTGAAAGAAGATAAGGTTTAAACATGACTTTAAAGATAAGGTTATTTTTATCATGAATCGCGCTCAATTAATGGCTTCCTTGCGCCTTGCGGTAGGGTCAGAAATATCTGACAAGCAAATTGAGACGTTGGTGTCTCTTGTTTTAAAAAAAATAGTTCATACGGTTGATTGTGATCAACGTGTTGAGATTCGGGGGTTTGGTGTTTTTTGTCCTCGTGTTCGACAGTCACGATTAGGTCGTAACCCTAAAACGGGAGAATCTGTTTCTGTCTCTACGAAAAGAATCTTATTTTTTAAAGCTGGTAAAACATTAAAGGATCGTCTGAATGGCAAGCAAGGAGAGAGGTCATCATGTCTGACACCCTGATTCGTCGAAGTTTAGCCGAGCATATCTCTGAGGAGATGGGTTTATCGTTCTCTAAAGCTCTTCCCCTGATTGATCTTTTGTTTGATCAGATGATAGAGGGGATCGTGCGGGATGAAAGGTTAACTTTACCCCATTTTGGCACGTTCAGAGTTTTGAGCAAAAAAGAAAGGCTCGGTCGTAATCCCAGAACCAAAAAAGTGGCTACGATCTCTGCTCGCAAACGGGTTTCGTTCAAAGCATCTCAAAAAGTTAAGTTATCTTTAGAGATACAGATAAAAGAGAGTGACCGCTCAAGATATTTTTGAGTGTTGTTTGATCTGGAGTCTTCACACCTGTGAGGGACGCAAAACCTCTATGCATGACACAAGGTATCCACTGCATATATTTAAAGGCAAAGAATGATTGATCATAAAAAAGAACAAGAACGTGCGGCTCTTCATTCAACCATCTGGAAAATAGCCAACGATCTTCGTGGCAATATAGATGGTTGGGACTTCAAGCAATACGTTCTTGGGATGTTATTTTATCGCTTTATTTCAGATAACCTCTCTTCTTACATCAACGCAAAACAGCAGGCAGCAGGAGAAGATGGTTTCAATTATGCTCTTTTTCCCGATGAGAAAGCAGCGCGTGGTCGCGACTCTATTATCAACGATAAAGGGTTTTTCATCTCTCCCAGTGAATTATTCGAAAACGTCAGGATCAAGGCTCATCATGACATCAACCTGAATGAAACCCTCGAGAGAGTCTTTCGTAATATTGAAGCTTCGGCCAAAGACACGGACAGCGAAAGAAACATGCAGGGGTTATTTGACGATATTGACGTCAATAGTAATAAATTAGGAGGGACGCTTACGCAACGCAATGAATTGCTTGTCAAGTTGATGAACGCGATTGGTAGTTTGAGTTTGGGTGATTATAACGGTCACACGATTGATGTGTTTGGAGACGCTTATGAATACCTGATGACGATGTATGCCGCGAATGCAGGAAAGTCTGGGGGTGAGTTTTTTACACCCCAGGAAGTTTCAGAGCTTCTTGCGCGCATTACGATTGCAGGCAAAACAAAAGTGAACAAAGTGTATGATCCTGCGTGCGGTTCAGGGTCTCTCCTTCTGAAGTTTGCCAAAGTATTGGGCAAAGAAAATATCCGTAATGGTTTTTTTGGTCAGGAAATAAATATCACCACTTACAATCTTTGCCGCATTAATATGTTTCTCCATGACATTAATTATGGACAATTCAACATTGCCCATGGGAATACGCTGACCGATCCCAAACATTGGGATGATGAGCCGTTTGAAGCTATTGTTTCCAATCCTCCCTATTCCATCAAGTGGGATGGGGATTCAAGCCCTCTCCTGATTAATGATAAACGTTTTACGAAGGCAGGCATTCTTGCTCCCAAATCAAAGGCAGATTTTGCCTTTGTGATGCATGTTCTTGCTTGGCTTGCGAATAACGGTACAGCGGCGATTGTTTGTTTCCCGGGTATTTTATATCGAGGAAATGCAGAGCAAAAAATCAGGAAATATCTGATCGATGACAATTACATCGATACGATCATCCAGTTACCCGCTGATCTTTTCTTTGGCACAACCATTGCGACGTGCATCCTCGTTTTGAAGAAAAACAAAAAAGATAACACAACGCTGTTCATAGATGCGCAAGAAGAGTTTATGCGTGGTTCTGCTAAAAATAAATTAACAGAAAAAAACACAAAGAAAATTCTGGATTGCTATATCAATCGAAATACTCAGGAACACTTTTCACGTCTTGTGGATCATTCAGAAATTGTAGCGCATGATTACAATTTGAGTGTTGGGACATACATAGCACAAAAAGACACCCGTGAGGTGGTGGATATTGCCCAACTCAATGCTCGTATTGCACAAATTGTTGATCGTCAATCTGAATTGCGCACACAAATTGATGGGATTGTTGCTGATCTTGAAAGAGAAGCATCATGAGCAGAATTGATGACCTTATCGCCAAGCATTGCCCCAATGGCGTGGAGTTTAAAATTTTGGGAGAAATTTTGCATTATGCTCGACCAGATCCATATATCGTAAAATCAACGCAATACCACAAGAACCATTCAACGCCTGTGCTGACTGCTGGCGATACTTTCGTCTTGGGATATACAGATGAAGTTTATGGAATCTATAAGGCTTGCTCAAGTCATCCTGTCATCATATTTGATGATTTTACTACTTCTTTTCATTGGGTGGATTTTTCTTTTAAAGTAAAAAGTTCTGCAATGAAAATACTAACACCTAAGTATAACGTAATATTTAGATATGTTTATTATGCAATGAAATGCATTCGATATGTTGTTGCAAGTCATGCACGTCAATGGATTTCAATATATTCTGCATTTAAAATCCCCCTTCCACCTCTTGAAGTTCAGCAAGAGATTGTTCGCGTTCTAGACGCTTTTACAGAGCTTGAGGCAGAGCTTGAGGCAGAGCTTGAGGCAGAGCTTGAGGCGAGGCAGAAACAGTATGCGTACTATCGAGATCAGCTGCTTACTTTTGATGGGGTTGAGTTTAAGGCTTTGGGAGAGTTAATTATTGCACTGAGAACAGGTTTGAACCCTCGCAATAATTTTAAACTTAATCCTCTAAACGCTACAGAATATTACGTTACTGTGCGCGAGCTTGCTGGTAAAGATGTAACTTTCTCAGAAAAAACAGATAGAGTGGATAAAAAGGCAATAGCGATTATTAATAATCGGTCAAAGCTGCAGATAGGAGACATCTTATTTTCAGGAACAGGTACTATTGGAAGAACAGCACTTATAGAAGTACAACCTAAAAACTGGAATATTAAAGAAGGTATTTATGCAATTACGCCAAACAAAAAAATCATTTCTTCTAAATTCTTACTATATGTTCTTGGTTCTGCACAAGTAGTTCGTCAACTTAATATGAGGTCATCTGGCTCAACGGTCGTCAGCATACCGATGACCGAATTACGACTTATTTCCATTCCCGTTCCACCTCTTGCTGAACAAGAGCGGATTGTTTCCATTCTTGATAAATTCCATATGTTGATCAACGACCTGTCTCAGGGGTTACCTGCGGAGATTGCGGCACGTCGTGAACAATACAGATATTATCGTGATAAGCTTCTTAGCTTCAAAGAGGTCTGTTGATGACTTTCTACCACACGATTGCCGAAACCCCCAACAGCACGGTCGTCGCTGAATATATGCCCACGGATCGTCATTCACAGGAATCCCAATCTGAGGAGGAGCTGGAACAAGAGTGTCTTCTTGTTTTGCAGTCCAATGGTTATGAATACCTTCCCCTTAGAAATAATGAAGACCTGATCAACAATCTGCGACGACAGCTTTCTCGTCTTAACAACATCGTTTTTTCAGAGGCTGAATGGAATCAACTACTCAACAACTACCTTGCCCGCAAGAACGATCCCATTGAAGAAAAAACCAAGAAGATACAAGAAGACCCCAGTTATAACCTCTATCGTGACGATGGTACAACGAAGAATATCCACATCATCGATAAAGAAAATATCCATAACAATCATCTTCAAGTGATCAATCAATATGAAGCCCTGGGAATGCGTCAAAACCGCTATGACATCTCGGTTCTCGTGAACGGTTTACCTTTGCTCCATATGGAAATCAAACGACGTGGTGTTGAAATACGCGAGGCTTTTAACCAGATTAACCGTTATCATGTCAACATCGGCTGAAATTTGATACAGATTTTTAAAAATCCTCGGATGAAAATTGATACACCTGAGATAAAAAAATATAGCTAACAACATA